>CALKKN010000023.1 GCA_937995275.1 uncultured Lysobacterales bacterium
CCAGCAAAGCGGCCACGACCGTCAAGTCGAACTCGACATGGACCAGGGATATGATGCCCATCGTAACGAGCACGTCGTGGACCAGCGCCGCCACTGCACCGGAGGAAAAGCGCCACTGAAAGCGCATCATCACGTACAGGAAAATGCCGATCAGCGCGTACACCACCGCGAGGATGCCCTGCTCCGCCAGTTCCTCGCCGACCTGTGGGCCGACGAATTCGACGCGGCGCATGACCACCTCGCCCTCGACCCCCTGCTGCAGCGCCTCCAGCACCAGCGTGGACAGCTCCGCGCTGCCCTCTTCGTCCTCGCCACGCGGCGGAATGCGGACCACGATGTCCGTGGGCGCGCCGAAGGTCTGCACCACAGCGTCCGCGAGGTCGGCGTTGCGCAGGTTGGTGCGCACCAGGTCGGTGTCCGCATCCGTCGGGAAACTGACCTCGATCAGCGTGCCGCCGGTGAAGTCGAGCCCGAAATTGAGCTCCCGGGTGGTCAGCGAAACCACGCTGAGCACCATCAGCACGGCCGAGGCGACAAACGCGATCTTGCGCCTGCCCATGAAGTCGATTTGAGTTGTGCGGTTCAGTATCTTCATTGTCGGACCTCAGATCGCCAGTTTGCGGACACGCTTTCTGCCGCCGTAGATCAGGTTGATCACGGCGCGGGTACCCATGATTGCGGTGAACATCGACGTCACGATGCCCAACGACAGGGTGACGGCGAAGCCCTTGATGGGGCCGGTGCCGAACAGGAACAGCACGAACGCTGCGATCAGCGTGGTGATATTGGCGTCGGCAATCGTGGAGAAGGCCTTGTCGTAGCCGGCGCGAATACTCGCCTGCGGCGTGTTGCCGCTGCGCAGCTCTTCCCGTACGCGCTCGAAGATCAGCACGTTGGCATCCACCGCCATGCCCACCGTCAGCACAATGCCCGCGATGCCCGGCATCGTCAGCGTGGCGCCGAGCATCGACAGCAGGGACACCAGCAGCACCAGGTTGGCGAACAGCGCCAGGTCGGCGACCAGACCGAACACCCGGTAATAGGCCGCCATGAACACCAGCACCAGGATGAAGCCGATCATGACCGACTTAAAGCCCTGCTCGACGTTGTCACGTCCGAGGCTGGGGCCGACCGTACGTTCCTCGACGATCTCCATCGGCGCGGCCAGCGCGCCCGCCCGCAGCAGCAGCGCAAGCTGGCTGGCTTCCGACATCGAGTCGAGGCCGGTGGTCTGGAAACGCTTGCCGAACGGTTCGCGAACAACGGCCACGCTGATGACCTCTTCGGTCTTGCGGCCGCCCGGCTTCTGCTCGATGTACACCACCGCCATGCGATTGCCGACGTTGTCGCGGGTGAAATCCAGCATCCGCTTGGCACCGACGCCGTCCAGCGTGACGCTGACCTGCGGCTGGCCGGTCTGCTGATCGAAGCCGCTGGAAGCTCCGATCAGCTGATCCCCGGAGACGATCAAACGCTTCTTCAGCAGCACCGGCTGCCCATTCATGTCCGTGTAAAGCCGCGATTCCGGGGGAATGCGGCCTGTCTGGGCGGCTGTGAAGGCGTCGTTGGCCTCGTCGACCGCGCGGTACTCCAGGGTCGCGGTCGCGCCAATGATTTTCTTGGCCTGGACGGTATCCTGCACGCCCGGCAACTGGACGACGACCCGGTCGGCGCCTTGCTGCTGGATGATGGGCTCGGCCACGCCGATCTCGTTGACGCGGTTACGCAGCGTGGTGATGTTCTGCCTCAGGGCGGTTTGCTGAAGTTCCAGCAACTGCTGTTCCTGCACCGTCGCGGTAATGCCGAAGTACTCGTCGGTCTGCATTTCATCGGCGTTGAGGCCCTGCATACTCTGATCGCGGCGCAGGATGTCGAGCGTGTTGCTCCGGTCCTCCTCGCTGCGCAGGAGCGCGACCAGGCCGTTCCCCTCGCGCCGGACGGATACGTAACGAACGCGCTCGTCGCGCAACGCGGAGCGCAGGTCGTCCACAAAGCGGTCGAGCTGCTGACCGCGGGCCGTGTCCATGTCGACCTGCATCAGGAAGTGGACACCACCCTGCAGGTCGAGGCCCAGCGTCATCGGCTTGCCGCCGATCGCCCGCAGCCACGTCGGCGTCGCCGGAGCAAGGTTCAGCGCGACCACGAATTGTTCGCCCAGCGCCTCCTTGAGCACCTCGGCGGCCCGAATTTGGTCCTCGGTCGAATCGAAGCGGTACAGCAGGCGGTTTCCGGCCAACTCCTTGTCCCCGTATGGGATCTGTTCGCCGGCCAGGGTTTCCTCGATGGTCACCTCGAGTTGGGTGCCAATGGCGAAGCCGCGGGCGGAAGTCACCTGCAGTGCCGGGTCCTCCCCGAACAGGTTGGGCAGGGCGTATACCAGGCCCACCAGCAGGACGACAAGGATGAGCAGGTACTTCCAGGCGGGATATTGATTCATCATTCAGCCTCGGAATGCGGATTGAATTGTTATTGTCTGGATGGAGGTCAGGCGGACTTGATGGTGCCCTTGGGCATGACGCTGGCTATCGCCTGACGCTGCACCTTGATCGTCACGTTATCGGCAAGTTCCATGGTCACGAAGGACTCGCCAACATCGGTGATACGACCCAGCAGCCCGCCGTTCGTTACCACTTCGTCGCCGGTCGCCAGTTCCGCGACCAGCTTGCGGTGCTCTTTCGCGCGCTTCATCTGCGGCCGGATCAGCAGGAAGTAAAAAATGATGAAAATGATGATCAGCGGCAGGAACGACATCAGCCCGCTGGGTTGGCCGGCATCCTGGGCGTAGGCGCTGGCGATGAAGAATTCGAGGATTTCCATGGTTGCCTCTTCGGGAACGGTTGTGCAGCCGGGCATTATAAATCATTAACCACACCGCAAGCCATGCCTAAGGCAGCGTTGTAGTGGCTGTTCCAGCTGTGATGAAGAAAACCCCCGAAGAATGTAGGAGCGGCTTTAGCCGCGAAGGGTCTGGGTGTTCCGGCCTATCGATCGCGGCTGAAGCCGCTCCCACACAGCCGCTCCTACACTGGTCCTTCCGCCAGGCGCGCGAGGTAGGCCGCAACAAAATCGTCGAACGTGCCGGCCCCGACGGCTTCCCGCAGGCCGCGCATCAGGTCCTGGTAGAAGGTCAGGTTGTGCACGGTCATCAGGTGCGCCCCCAGCATCTCCGTGCAGCGGTCCAGGTGCCGCAGATAGGCGCGCGAGTAATGCGCGCAGGTGCTGCAACCACAGTCCGGGTCGACCGGGCCGGTGTCCCGCTCGTAACGGGCGTTGCGGATTTTCAGCACGCCGCGGCTGGTGAACAGGTAGCCGTTGCGGGCATTACGCGTCGGCATCACGCAATCGAACATGTCGACGCCCCGCTGCACGCCGGCAATGATGTCCTCGGGGCGGCCCACTCCCATCAGGTACCGCGGCCGGTCGGCGGGCAGGGCCGGCACGGTAAAATCCAGCACCCGGTCCCGCTCTTCGTGCGGCTCGCCCACCGAGAGACCGCCGATCGCGTAACCGTCGAAGCCGATGCGGACGAGTTCGGCCGCCGAGCGCAAGCGCTGCTTTTCGTACATGCCCCCCTGGACGATACCGAACAGGGCCGAGTCGTTGCCCTCGTGGGCGCGTTTCGACCGTTCAGCCCAGCGCAGCGACAGCTCCATCGACTCGCGGGCCTCGTCCTCGCTGGCCGGGTACGGCGTGCACTCGTCGAAGACCATGACGATGTCGGAACCCAGCGACCGCTGCACGGCCATCGACTCCTCCGGCCCCATGAACACGGTCGAACCGTCGACCGGCGAGGCGAAGGTTACGCCCTTCTCGCTGATCTTCCGACGCTCGGCCAGGCTCCAGACCTGGAAGCCGCCCGAATCGGTCAGGATGGGTCGCGGCCAGTTCATGAAGCCGTGCAGGCCGCCGTGCTCCTCGATGACGGCCGTCCCGGGGCGCAGCATCAGGTGAAAGGTGTTGCCGAGAATGATGTCCGCCCCGGTTTTCCTGACGTCTTCGGGGGTCATCGCCTTGACCGTGCCGTAGGTTCCGACGGGCATGAAGGCCGGCGTCCTGATCGGCCCGCGTGTGGTTTCGATGAGGCCCGTGCGCGCCAGGCCGCAGACGTTGTGAACAGCGAACTTCACGCGCGCTGTCTCGCTCTGCCGCGGCGCCCCGGACCGGCGCTGGACTGCTGCCGGCGCCTCACACCTGCGCCGCCACCATTACCCGCTTGTGGAAGCGCAGTTGCTCGTAGGCGTCGTCGGGCGGCGCCAGCACGGTCGCACCGGCGAACCCGACTTTTTCCAGTATCCACAGCAGGGCGTCCAGGCTGGGCACCAGGCAGATCCCCGTGATGCTGGCCTCCGGCCCGTGGGTATCGCCGGTTTCGTCGACGATGCCGAAACTGCCCTTCAGCGGCCGCACGTACTGGTAGCCGCCATAGTCGACGAAGCCGGTCATGCCCGGCACGATCTGCGTTTCGATCAGGCAGAGATTACGGCACAGGGCGCGGCAGGCGCGCAGGGCTCCAATCGGGTCTTCGAGATGGTAGAGCAGCCCGAACATCAGGACCACGTCGAACGCGCCCAGCGCTTCGGCATCCAACTGGTGGACGTCACCCTGCCGGAACGACAGGCGGTCCAGTCCGTAAATGTCCGCGATCAGGCTGCTGTCCTCGACATGGGAGCTGCGGGCGTCGACCCCCAGCACCCGCCCGAAGCCGGCCTGCGCCAGCTTGACGGCGAACCAACCCTGGTGCGAGGCGAGGTCGATCGCCGAGAGGCCGGCATAGTCGTCGCCCAGGCGCTGTTCCAGGCAGGCCCGTGCCATCTGCCAGCGGGTGTCGTGGATGGCCTGGATATCGACGCCGTGATAGGTGGGCGTGGTGCGCCCGTCGGGCAGGCGATAGGAATAGAACCACTCCCTGGCCAGCGCCTGATCGATCAGAGAGGACATGGGAAGCTCCGCATTCAATCAGGTTCTCATTGTACAGGGAGTCCCGGCGGCGCGCCGGATGATCCCGGCCCCGTCACAGGATCAGCATCGCGT
>CALKKN010000024.1 GCA_937995275.1 uncultured Lysobacterales bacterium
GCCGCCGCCCTTCCCGCTTTTCCGCTCCTCGAGGTCGTTCTTCAGGATGCGCACGTTCGAGACGCCCGCCCCGATGCCACGCCTGCAGCGCGTCAGCAGATTGTCCTCGATGGCGACCGCCGTGCCGCCGCCCGTCGCGCCGGTCAGCGCGATGCCCGCAAACTTCGACCGGGTGATGTAGTTGCCGGACAGATCGAGGCGGTTCAGATGGAAACTCAGGCCGGTGAAGCCGATGCCGACCTCGGAGCAACTCATCATGCAGTGTTTCACCGCGCAGTCGATCGTCGCCAGGAACTCCTTTTCGCTGGCCGGGCCCACGATGCCGCGTTCGGCGATCAGCAGGCAGTCCTCCAGCCTGGCCAGCACCACCAGGCCGCCGAACTTGATGCCCAGGCTGGTGCCCCGTCGAACGCCGTCGCCCCAGTCCATTTCACCGGCGACGTTGGTGAAAAAGCACTGGCTGATGTCGAGGCCGAACACGTTCTGCACCGAGACGGCCGGCCGCGCCCCGTTGGTAACCGTCGTAATGCCGGACAGGTTGTCCACGGTGATGTCCGTGGCCGGGGCCTCGCCGCCGATCTCGATCAGCTCGAGGGGCTTCTGCGCCACCAGCATGGTCTGCCACCCCTGTCCGCGCAGGGTGACCGAGTCGCCGGCGATCCTGATGGGGTCGCCGACTTCGTATCGCCCGACGCTCAGGCAAACTGTGCCGCCGCCGGCGGCGACCACCTGGTCGACCGCCTGCTGGATGGTCGCGGTTCCGTTGTTGTGGCCTTCCGGTTCGACACACACCGTGCAGGCGCAGCCCTTGTCGCCCATTTCCGGCGGCCACAGGGTGCGGCAGTCGATGATGTTGCCGTTGTCGATGATCGCCAGCTTGGCGTAGTGGTGATGGATGCCTTCCGGCGGCGCACGGTCCAGTATGTCGATGGACGCATCGTTGACCCGGGCGGAGAAAATCCAGTGGTCACCTGACTTGAATACGGGGTCGAAGCTCGCCTCCGCCACGACGTCTTCCAGGTCGAAGTCCACCAGGATGCCCTTCTCCAGGAACAGCCGTATGCCGGCCGCCGGGATTTCGATTACGCCCGGGCTGCCGGCCGAGTCCAGGTTGGTGTGCTCGCTCTCGTCTTCGCGGAAGACGATCCCGGCCTGGTCCCAACGGATGATGCGGGTGTTGCGCTCCGGCAGGGTCTGGTCGCTGCCGTCGACGGGGAACTCGCCCGCCCCGGAGCCGATGGGCAGCGGATCGCCCTCGAGCGTGATCGTGCGTGTCGCGCCGTCGATGCCGCCGCCCAGCTGAATGCGGCGGATTTCGCCGGGCAGGCCCATCAGGTCCCGGTGGTCGTCGGTTATCTCCACCCAGTCGCCGTCGTGGAAGGAGAGCACGTCGTCGCGGCCCAGCGTATCCACGACGATCTCGTTGCCGGAGGGCATCGCGCTGATCCGGCTGGCGACGATCGCATTGTCGCGCGACCACTTGAACGTCGCGGTCCCCAGCGGGCCGCCGTCGTGCACCTGGAGCCGGTACAGCTGGTTCTCCAACCCTTTGTAGCCGGATTGCGGCGGCAGCAGACAGGGGTTGTCGTCGTCCGTCAGGTCACCGGTATCGGTGGACAGGCGCGCCGAGGAGGGATGAATGGCCTCCAGCCAGCCGGGGATGTCCTCGTCGTCGGTGGCGGCGTCGATGGCGCCGACCCCGTCGAGGAACCTGACCTGCCAGACGGTCTGGCGACGGGCCGTGGTGTCCACGCCGACGGCGGAGTCGACCAGGTCGGCGTCCTGCAGGTGAGTGATGTCCCGCTGCCACACGTCCAGGTAGACCAGCAGGTTTTCGCCGGCGGGCAGGTCCGGCGGGTTCGGGAAATACGGCTGGTCAGCGTAGGGCGTGGTCCCCGTCAGGCCGCTGGGCGCCGCGTCGATATCAGCGCCGGACAGCCGGGCGGTTCCGGAGATTTCCGCCAGGCGCGCGTCCCACTTCAGGGCCTCGGTGTGGTTCTCGGCGAGGAGCCCATCGACGTAGATGCGCCCGGGCCCGATCTCGAAGGCCGCCACCGGCCCGCTGATCAGGAAGCCCTCGGGCGTGACCCTGGGCACGACCGCCGGGCCGAACGTGTCCAGCGATTCGGCCTGCAGGCGCCGGCTGACCTGGTCCACCATCGTGTTCCAGTCCGCATCGAGCTGCACGCGCCCCTGTTGCATGACCACGCCGAAGTAATCGTCCAGCGCATCGAATGTTTTCCGACTCAGATCAAAACTCATCGTTGGTTCCTTGTGTCAGGTTCCTCCGCCGCCGCTGCGGCAGCGTTTTCCGTTCAGTATTTCGCTGCACCGTATGCTCAGCTCTCGTAAATCAGCCCCGCCTCCAGACCGACCCGCAGGAATTCTCGCAGCCGTATCCTCAGGTTCCGGTCCCGCTGCGGTGCGTACAGGTGATGGAAAGCACCCATTTCGCTTTCATCGTCCGCCCCGCGCCGGATCTCGTCCGCGGTCGACAGCGACAGCTGCGCGTAGGCCGGCTGGCCGTAAGTCAGTGTAGTAAACCGCGGCGCCAGCCGCCGCGCGTTGTCCGCGGAGTCCGGCTGGCAGCGGTAACGCCGCGGGGCAATCGAGTCGAACGGCAGGAAGCTGAACCGCACGCAGCCGGTCTGTTTTCGGTCCGCCCAGACGGGGGCGTTCCAGGTATCCGGGGATGCCAGGCGCGCCAGCAGGATGCAGTTGCTGACGGTGCCGAATTCCCGCGCATGAATCTTGCCGATGACCGTGCTGGCGGTCGCGGTCAGCGCGGCGCCCGCACCTTCACCATCGGTAGCCGCGTACGCGACGCCCTCGATGTCCGTCGCGTCCACGATGCTGTCGCTGATCGTGACGGCCGACTCGGGCACTGCGCGCAGCGCCCCGGTTATTGACCGCGTGATCACCACCGTCACGCTGGGCAGTTCGAGCGCCAGGCTGACAGCGCCCGGCGTGACGGGATTGCCTTCGCCGTCCAGCGAACGGCCCGGAACCAGCGTGCAATGCACGATCTCCAGCCGGCTCAATTCGTTGGCGACCCCGGGCGACGACTCGGCCGGCGCCTGCAGTACATCGCCGCTGACCAGGCAGCCGTTGAGGGTGAACCGGCTGCCCGTCTCGCCGGTCACCGTCATCGGCCCGGTCAGCGCCAGGTGCGGACTGCGTCCGTTGGCGGCGCGCAGTTCGATGGCGGCGTCGGCCGCGACGGCGACTGCCAGGGTTTCCTCGTAGCGTCCGCTGTCGGTGATTTCGACGAGACCGCTCCCGCCCAGGGCGTCCAGCGCATCCTGCAGGTTGGGAAAATCGTCCGGTACCCGCACCGGCGCGGTGTCCTGCATGGAAAAGCTGATACGGCGTTCGTACTCGCCGCCACCCAGGTCCGCGCTGAACCCCGAGTGCCAGGTAACCAGCACCTCGGCGGGGTCGCCGGCGTCTCCGGGCAGGGCGACGCGCCCCAGTTCCGGGTCGATCGCATAGGTGCCGTCCTGCGGTACATGGGCCCAGCCCGGCCCGTCGTCACTGAGGTTGCAGATCCGCACCTGGTCGCGGGGAATTTCCTGATCGTCGACGAACAGGACCACGCTCGGTTCGCTGTTGTCCGGATCGCCGCCACTGGTGGCGCGCAGGCCGTAATACCGGTCCAGGTGATCGTGCATCCGCCGGCGGGCCAGCGGTTCCGGCACGTTTTCCGGGCCGGACAGTTCGGTAACGTAGCCCAGCCCGGGGCGCCGCGGGAGTGAATACAGCCGCACCGGGTTGCCGAGCGGGCTGATAAGGTAACGCCGCGGACCGGCCCGGAGCGCGGGACTGCGGGTGTGTGGGTAAGCATTCAGGCGCCACAGGAAGATCCCGACGTTGGGGATGTTGAAGCGGCCCCGATTGGACTCGATACGGCGGACTTCCACCGTGTGCTGCGCCGTGTTGAACGCGGACCCGATCCTCGCCAGGGATTCGCCGTCGCGCACGTCGGGGCTGTAATGGACATCCGGCCGGTCGTGGTTCATGTACTGCGTCCAGCCGAGATCGCGGAAGAATTCCACGGCCCGCGCGTTCCAGCCGGTCACGTCCCGGGCCAGCTGCTCGAGGACCACCGCGGTGCCCTTGCGCCTGCGCAAGGCAATGGTGTGCGCTACCTCGGCCCGCGGGCTGGCCACATCGGGCACGTTGCCGTGCAGGGCCTGGTAACCGATCACGTCGCCGATGTAGGGCGTGACCCAGTCGGCGCAGGTTTCAATAAAGAGATCGTCGTAGCTCTGCTCGATATTTTCTTCGAGCAGCGCCACCTGGCTGTCGATGACGGCGATAAGCTCTTCCAGCGGCCCGGCCTGAAGCCCGGAACGGGCGGCGATTTCCGCGTCCCGAATCCGGTGGATCGCAGGCAACAGTTCGAAGAGACCCCGGGATTCCGTACTCATGAGAACGACTCCATGTCGATGGGCGACTTCGAGAGCGTCAGTAGCTCGGCCGGCCGGGGTGGTTCGTCCAGCGAGGCGACCGGCAGGTGCGCGGCGATGATCGGTTCGACCCCCACCACGGCGCCCGGCGCGCTCCGGTACAGGCTCGTAATGCGAACGGCCTCGACATGGTCCACGCTGTGCGCCACGGCCAGGACCTCGTCCTGGCTGACATGCTGGCCGAAATCCCGCTTGGTGAAGGAAAAGTGATCGCGCAGGGTCGCTTCCAGCTCGTCCAGCACCTGCTCGCGTACCGCCGCCTCGTTGACCTTGACGGCCATCCCGAGGGCGAACGTGGCCGGGGTGAAGTTGACCAGGCTCAGCGGCAGCATGGGGTCGCCATAGCGGCGCAGCGATTTCATCAGATTGCTCCAGGTGGTGCCGCCTTCAGGTATCAGGGCGCCGTCGACGCCGGCCAGCGTGACGTAGATGCCCCGCGACGGCCCCGAGGCGATCCACAGCGCATGGGCCTTGGCGACGCCGGCGAAGGCCCGTGCATAATCACGGTAGTCCTCGACCGAGACGGCCCTATCCAGCGTCAGGACCGTCAACGGCGCGTTTTGGCGGGCGTCTTCGATGACCTCGGGATCGTCGCCGCCGGTCGCGGGCTCCGGATTGGTGACCTCGGCGACTCCCAGTGGTTTCTGCAGCAGCGTCGTCAACCTCTCCTTGCCCAGATTGCCGCTGGCGCCCGTGTACTTGCGGTAGGTGGCGCGCACGTTGGTCTTGCCCGTCGGCAGGCGGCCGCCTTCGACGCCGTCACCGAACACGACCGCCGTCGTTCCGTCGTCCTGGTTGCGGAGCTGGTAAACCCGGGCGCGGGGGTCCGCCCGGTACAGGCTCGGCGTCTCGGTCCAGCGCACTTCGTTGACCCGTATCTCCATTTCCGCCGCTCCGCCGCTGGGCGTGTCGGCGCTGACGTAGGTGAGGGGCGATTGTTTCAACACGAACGTCTGG
>CALKKN010000025.1 GCA_937995275.1 uncultured Lysobacterales bacterium
AAATTTGCCCAACTGGACGATCATTGGCCGGTCCAGGCCCATGCGCTGGGCGAGTTCCGCCTTGAGCGCCGGCGTCGCCTTGGGCCCCAACATCACGCTGGCCGGATCGCCGGGCACCAGGTGGATCATGCCGAACAGCAGGCTGACCGCCAGCCACAGCACGAGCAACGAGGCCAGGGCGCGCCGGAAGACGAATCTGGCCATCGCCGTCAGGCAACGCCTGTAAAGGGGCGGAAATCGCGGTAGAGGGGGTAACCGTCCGGCCGGAAGGAAGGCTCGATGCTGTTGCGAACGATGTTGGGCATGACGCCGTTGGTCAGAAACCGGTAGCAACCGGACTCCTCCATCAGGTCCTGCATGCGCCCGTACATCCGGCTGCGTTCGGCTTCATCACCGGTTGCCAGGGCGAGGTCGTTCAACCGGTCGAACTCTTCACTATCGAACCGCTCCCAGTTCCACAGTCCCATCTGGCTGGATATGAACCACGTCACGGAATAGTACGGATCCGCCATACCGACGAAGTCCTGCATGAACAGCTGAACGTCGCGCCACTGTTCGCCCAGGTCCTGCCGGCCGACGGTGAGAAACGTACTGGCGTCCTGCGCGTGGATCTCGACTTCGATGCCGACCTTCCTCAGCGACCATTGCATCACCTGCACCGCGGTCAGATTGCGCGCATTGCTGGAGACATCGAGCCGCAAACGCAGGGGCAGTTCAACCCCGGCCTCTTTGAGCAGGGCCCTGGCCCGTTCCGGGTCGCCTCTTGGCGGGATCAGGGCCTTGCTGCGGTGGCCGGTCATGCCTTCGGGGATGGGCCCGGTGGAAACCGATGCCAGTCCGAACCAGGCCGCTTCCACCACCGCCTCCACGTCAACGGCGTATTGAATCGCGCGGCGGATGCGAATGTCCGCGAGCGGGGGATTCTCCTGGTTCATGCCCAGCCAGAAATTGCGCCCGGAAGGCAGCACCCGCAGGGAACTGTGAGGCGGCATGTCCTCCTCGAAGGGACCGACCGTCTCGACTGAAATCTGGGCGCAGTCCAGTTGCCCGGCTTCAAAGGCCATCTCCGCTGCCTTGTCATCCACCATCGCGTAGATATGGATCTCTGCAAACGGGGCCTCCGGGCCGGCCCACTGCGGGTTACTTTCCACGACGGTTTTGCGCTGGGCCTGCCAGTACCTGAACGTGTAGGGGCCGGAACAGCAGGGCGGTTGTGTGGTGAAGCGGCCGCCAACGGCATCGACGGCTGCGCGCGAAAGGATCGCGCCGCTGGGCCCGGCCACGGCAATCGGAGCAAAGGCTGCGTAGGGCGACCGCAGCACGAACGTGCCCGAATAACGGTCTCTGACCTCGACGTGGCTCAGGGGGCCCATGTCCGGTGCGTTGATGGCACTCATCGCCGGATCGACCATGCGCTCAAACGAGAACTTGACGTCGTCGGCCGTCATCTCGCCGTAGCCGTTGGTAAACATCTGGCCCGGTTTGAGGCGAAAGTCATAATGTGTCGAATCTGTCTGTTCGAAGTACTCGGCGGCGTCGAGCCGAGTACCCCAGGTGCCATCGGATTTGAATTGCAGGAGGTTCTGGTAAATCGCGCTCTGGATGAGGCCTTCTGAAGCGGATACCGTACTGAGCGGGTCGAGGGAAGTGACATCCATGTAATTGCGTATGTGCAGCACATCGCCGCGCCTGGCCGCGCAGATACCCGGAAAGCCGCCACCCGCCAGGCCGATCAGGGCCAGGGAGGACCGCCGCAAGAACGCCCGGCGGGCCTGATTCGGCAGGCGCGGATGTACGGTCTTTTTCATGGCCTTCACTATTGACGACCGCCCGGGGCAAGTCAAAAGGAATCGGCTCCGGCAGCCCGGAGGGGCATGGCCCGTTTTCCCGCTGGCGGGGCGTATGGGTATGATTGAGATGGCTTCCGGTCATGAGGGGGTTCCCATGCAGCGCATCAAAACGGACTTCCCTTACGCGGTCCGCGAAATGGAAAATACCTGGATTCCTCTAGCGGACGGCGCACGGCTGGCCGCCCGGATCTGGCTTCCCATCGAGGCGGACGAGAAGCCGGTCCCGGCCTTGCTGGAATATATCCCCTATCGCAAAAATGACGGAACGGCTGTTCGCGATGCCATCCGTCACCCCTATCTGGCCGGTCACGGCTACGCCTGCGTACGGGTGGACATGCGGGGCAGCGGTGATTCCGACGGCATTCTGCTTGACGAATATCTCCCCCAGGAACAGGACGACTGCCTGGAGGTGATGGCCTGGATCGCCGCGCAGCCCTGGTGCGACGGGAGCCTCGGCATGTTCGGCAAGTCGTGGGGCGGCTTCAACGCCCTGCAGGTGGCTGCCCGCCGCCCGCCGCAGCTGAAAGCGCTGATTACCATCGGCTTCACCGACGACCGTTACCACGACGACGTACATTACATGGGCGGCTGTGTCCTCGCCTCGCAGATGCTGCCCTGGGCGACGGTCATGCTCGGCTCCAATGCCGAGCCGCCGGATCCCCGCTGGGCAGGCGACAGATGGCGCGAAATGTGGCTCGAGCGCATGGATAAAACGCCCCCGTATGTCGAGGTCTGGCTACAGCATCAACGGCGCGACGCGTTCTGGAAACGCGGCTCGGTCCGTGAGGATTACAGCGCGATCGGGGTGCCGGTCTATGCCGTGGGCGGCTGGGGCGATGCCTACAACAACTCCATCCCGCGCTTGCTGGCCGGGTTGTCCGTGCCGTGCAAGGGCCTGATTGGGGCGTGGTCGCACAACTACCCCGAAGAAGGGATGCCGGGGCCCACCATGGGCTTCACCCAGGAGAGCCTTCGCTGGTGGGATTATTGGCTGAAGGGCAGAGACACCGGGGTGATGGCCGAACCCATGCTGCGTTCCTGGATTCTGGAGAGCGAGCCGCCGTCCACCTCCTACAGCGAACGCAAGGGGCACTGGGTGGCCGAGCCGTCGTGGCCGTCGCCGCACATCGGCCAGCAGGCGCTCTTTTTGAACAGCAATGGCGCGGCGCATGCGTTGGAACAATCGCCGGGCGCCGAGCATGCCCTCTCAATCGTCGGCCAACTGGGTCACAGCTTTCAGTGTGGCGAGTGGGGTAATTTTGGCTACAAGGGTGAATTTCCGCCCAATCAGCGGTCGGCCGATGGCGAGTGCCTCGCCTTCACCTCGGCGCCGGTCACCGCATCCGTCGCGATTCTGGGCAATCCCGAAGTGGACCTGGTACTGGCGGCGGACCAACCCGATGCGCTCGTCGGCGTTCGTTTATGCGATGTCGCTCCCGACGGCGCTTCCACGCTGGTGTCCTGGGGCCTGCTCAATCTGACTCACCG
>CALKKN010000026.1 GCA_937995275.1 uncultured Lysobacterales bacterium
CCGCCGCCCGCTTCCGGTTTGCCGGTTCGCCGTGCCCGGTCAGAGGCTGCGTTCCGTTGCTTCCGGCGCATCGGCCGGCAGCCGGTTCAGGGACTTGACCTCGCCCCTGGCATTGACGATACAGTCCGCCTTGAGGACGACCTCCGCACTCCCGGGGTCCCTGGCGTCCAGGTAGAAAATCGTCCGGTTGCGAAGCTGGCCGCGACCATAGCGACTGTCGTCGCTGATCCGGGCGTCCACGCCAGCACCCTGTGCATCGGAAATTTCCTGTGCCAGGGCGCTGACGCACGCTTCGAGCCCGTCCCGTGCGGAGGCCGCCTCGGCGCCCGCGTGCAGCAGGGAGGCCCCCACCGCGCATACCATCACCAACGTGCTTTTGCCGTTCATCATGACTCTCCTCCTCCGATGTTGCGGTTGAAACACGGGTTGCAGATTACGGCAGGGCGCCAGCGCTGACAAAAGGAGTTTTATCGCCCATGGATCAGTTTTTTTCATGTGTCCCGAACTCGCCGACGATCCACTCGATGAGCTGCGCGATGTCCATTCGCTCGGCCTCGCCGGGACGGTAAGCCAGGCAGAAAAACTCCCCGGTCTCCACCACCCTGTCGAATACCCGCACCAGCGCCCCGCTCTCGAACCAGTTGCGGCTCAGGGGCCAGGAGACGAGCGCCACACCGAGTCCCTGCGCGGCCGCCTGGACCAGTGACGACATCGAGTCGAAGCGGATGATCTTGCCAGCCCGGGGCGGGGCCACGCCCAGCGCTCGGGCCCAGTTCTCCCAGGAGTGCGGGCGGTTTTCGTGCACGATGAGCGTCTTCCCGTTCAGGCAGTCGAAGGACTTAGGATCGAGGGTGGGCATCAGCGACGGCGCGCAGGCAACCACCAACCGCCAGGCGAACAGGCGGTGGGCGACGAGGTCCGGCCACTCGTCCTTGCCCAGCAGGATCGACAGGTCCGCTTCCGCCGGGTGGGATTTCATCAGGCTGGGCTGGGTCGTCAGCCGGATGTCCGTGTCCGGCATCAGCGCCTGGAACGAATGCAGCCGCGGCAACAGCAACTCGTTGGCGAAAAACGGCGGCACGCACAGGCGGATCAGCCCCCGACCGTACTCGGTGAACAACTGGTGCGTCTCCGCCTCGAGGCGCGCAAACATTTCGTCCAGGAAGGCGAAGTACTTCCGCCCGGCGTCGGTGAACTCCAGCGAGCGCGTCTTGCGCACGAACAACTGCACGCCCAGGTAGTTTTCGAGGTTCCTGACCTGGTGGCTCACCGCGGACGGGCTGATGAACAACTCGTCCGCCGCGCGTTTGAAACTCAGGTGGCGCCCGGCTTCCTGGAACACCTTGAGCGCCTTCAGAGAGGGAAATCGTTTCGGGTTGGGCATGGTCGTCTCCCGCGGGAATGTGGAGAACTCTGGATTACCCCACTGTTGCAAGTACCGTGCCACCGGCGTGATTCCGTGCAGTTCGCGCTCTTCCGGCTTCCAACTCGATGCCGCGTGCACGCAGATGGTGCAGGCATCCACCTGCGGTGGCGCCCCCGGCGGCAAAAAAGAAACCGGCGGCCCCGGGGCCGCCGGTTCCCATCGATCCGAAGCGCTAGCGGCCGAAGTTCAGGATGTAACGCAAACCGAACTCGCTGCGGTCGTTATTGAGGATGATCAACACGTAATCGTCCGGCAGCAGCTTGGCGTTGGCGTATTCCTCGTCGAACACGTTGCGGCCGTACAGGCCCAGCGTCCAGCGACCGCCCGGCTCGTTATAGGAAATGTCGAAATTGACGATGCTCCGGCTATCGATCCGCGTCATGCGGACCGGATCGTTCGACGGTTCGCCGTACATGTCATCCCGGTACGACCAGTCCAGCCGGAACACGATGTCGCCGCCGTTGTCCATCGGCAAGGTGTACTGCGGGCTCAGCGAGAAGGTCCAGTCCGGGGTCAGCGGCGCCACGACCGCGGGGTTGGGGTCGTCCACGTCCGCGTTGATGTAACCCAGTGTGGTGTGCAGCAGGAACTGGTCGGTCGGCACCCAGGTGCTCTCCCACTCGAATCCGGTGGAATCCTGTTCCACGATGATGTTGACCGTATTGAAGCCGGTACCGATGGAGTTGCTGACCTGGTACGGCAGGTCCTCGTACTGGGTGTAGAAGATCGACGCGGACATGCTCAGCGTGCTCAGAGGAGCCCCCTTGAGACCTATCTCGTAGTTGGTTGCCGTCACGTTGTCCCCGGCCACGTAGCAGTTCGGGTCACCGAACAGGCAGTAGGCTCGCGCCGGAAACTGGCCGGACTGGTAGCCGTTCTGGATGGTGCCGTACAGGTTCATCCGCTCGCTCATGTCCCAGGACGCCGCCACCTCCCAGCTCGTTTCGCTCCAGTCGCGTGCGCCCTCGGCTTCGATAATGGTCAGCAGATCCCTGTTCGGCGGATCCAGATCGATGATCACGGGTGCGGTGTAGGCGGTCTTTTCGTCTTCGGTGTACCGGGCGCCGACGGACAGCCGCAGCGTGTTCGTCACGTTGAAGCCGACGTTGCCGTAAATGGCATTGCTGTCGAGCTGCTGTTCATTGATGAATATGGCCGGCCCGCCCAGGAAGAAGTTGGGGTCCTGCCGGTTGCCGCCTTCCTCCTCGAAGCTGTACAGGCCCGCGACGAAATCCCAGGCGTCGAAACTGCCGAAAAACTGCAGCTCTGCAGATTTCTGATCGGCGAATCCGACCTCGGGATAGGTGAAGACCGTGCCGTTTTCCGTGCCCGGAAAGTCGCCGGACGGGTTCTCGATGCTGCCAATTGAGTCGTCGTCCAGCCCGGATTCGTACTCGGAACTCCGGTCGCTGTAGATGAACCGCCAGGACAGCGTGTCGGTCATCTCCCAGTCGGCCGTAACGGACCAACCGTCCGCCTCGTTCGTCACCCTGGAACGATCCACCACGGCCCCGGTGACGGGATCGATGTAAAATCCGCCGTTGTTGTCGTAGGGATCTGCCGACACGTCGGAGTTCCGCGCGCCGGTCGCGTACAGCAGGCCGGTCGGGACCTCGTCGATCAGCGTGGTGTACGGGCGCAGGCCGCCTTCGCCGTCGTTCTTGTCGTAAGCGAACAGGAGGGAGAACGTGTCGGTGGGCGCCCAACGGGCCGCCACGCGGATATTCCACTCTTCCAGCTCACCGACTTCCTTGGCGGCGGCGTGCTTGAGGAAGTCACCCACCCCGTCACGCTGCGTCCAGCCGCCGGTGATCGAGGCCGCGAAGGACTCCGCAAAGGACTGGTTCCAATAGAAATCGCCGCCCAGCCGGCCACGCGTGCCGGCTTGCGCGGTGAGCCGGCCGCCGCTCTCGTCGCCCGGCTTGCGCGTGATGATGTTGATGGCGCCGCCGATGGTGTTGCGTCCGTACAGCGTGCCCTGCGGTCCGCGCAGCACTTCGACGCGCTCGATGTTGGCCAGGCTCCAGTTCTGGCCCACCTGGCGGCCCAGGTACACGCCATCCACGTACACGCCCACGCCCGGGTCGGTGGTGATCAGGTGGTCCTGCAGGCCGATGCCGCGGATGAACGGGTTCACCGAGGAGACGTGGCCGGCCGAGAAGCCGGTGACGTTGAGGTTGGGCACGAACTTGCCGATGTCGGTGAGGTCAACGATCCCCTGCCTGAACATCGTTTCTTCACTGAAGGCGGTCATCGCGATGGGGACGTCGTAGATGCTCTCTTCCCGCTTGGTGGCGGTGACGATGATCTCCTCGAGCATGAGTTCCTGGGCTTCGTCGTCCTGCGCCATCAGGGGTTGGATTGTGCCGAGCGAAAGCGCCGCTGCGATGATCATCGCCAGCGCCCATAGTTTCTTTTTCATGTTTTCTCCAGTTGAAATGTGAGTTGGGCTGAAGTCCCATGCCTTGTGCAGGCATTCGAACGGAGATGATACGCCAAGTCGGGGGGTCGTTTCCATCGTTCGGCGATCGAGACCCCCACCTCCAACCCGCGAGGCCGGAATATGTTGTAGGAGCGGCTTCAGCCGCGAATGGGGGTTGGTCGCTGCAAACCCGGCCGCAATCGCATCAGGCTGCATCCATTTGGTGGGGTTGGTGGCTCTAGGGGATGTAGATACTCAAAACTGCGTTATTCAAAGGAGGACTCAAATGTCTGGCGAACTCATCCCGATCATCATGTTCATCGTCCTTGGCATCATGACGCTGGGCTACTTTTACTGGAACCACAAGAACCGGCAGGCGGTGATGGACACCGTGCAGAAGGCGATCGAGACCGGCGGGGAATTCAGCCCCGACCTGCTCGCGCAGCTGGGCGCGGCCGTCAACCCGCGGGTGCGCGACCTGCGCCGCGGCATCATCTTCCTGGCGCTCGGCATCGCCGGGTTGCTGTGCAGCCTGTTTTTCGACGATGCGACCGTCATCAACGGTATCCGCGCGGGCTCGATGTTCCCGATACTGCTGGGCGGCGGCTTCCTGTTAGTATGGAAATTGAACTCGGACTGAGGGCAGGCCCGGATGATTTCCGACCTGGAGCTGGCGGCACGGGTCGCCGGCTCCGACGACCAGGCGGCATTCCAGCAACTGGTGGAGCGGCATCAGGCCGCGATCCGCGGATTTCTGCGGCGCCTGCTGTCCGGTGACCACGGCACCGCGGACGATCTCGCCCAGGAAACCTTCCTGATCGCCTACCGCAAGCTGGGTGGCTGGAAGGGCGCGGGCACCCTCACCTCGTGGCTGCACACCATCGCCTACCGGCAGTTCCTGCAGTTCCGGCGCAAGAACCAGCGCCAGCAGGTGATGGCCGAACCGCCGGACGCGGGTTTCGACCCCGGCGATGCGGTGGACGCCGAGATTCTGCTGCCCCGGCTGATGAAACAGGTCAGCGCCGACGAGCGGGCCTGCCTGACGCTGGCCTATGCCGCCGGCCTGAGCCACCCGGAAATCGTTGGTGTGACCGGGATGCCACTGGGCACGGTCAAGTCGCACATTTCCCGGGGCCGGCAAAAACTGCAACAATGGTTGAAAGACAATGATCATTCCGTTCAAACGGCCGGGCCGCGCCCGGCGAGCGAGGCACGACATGCCTGAACAATCGCCAGATGCCATGCTGGACTCATTGCTGGAATTCCGCGAGGAGCTACCGGCGGACAAGTTCGTGCTGAAGGTGATGCATCGCGTGCGGCGCGAACGGCGCCGGCGCCGGCTGATCCTGTCGGTGTTCGGGCTGATCGGCGCGGCCTTCGGCCTGGCCGGGGCCCTGCTCCTCGCCGAACCGCTGGCGCGCATCTTCGCTGCAATGCCGCCCATTGGAACCACACAGGTCGTGCTGTTCGTCGTGGCGGCGGTGGCGTTCTACGCCTGGTTCATGAACGAGGACGTCGACCTGGCGCTCTAGCGCCCCACTCAGCGGCCGCAGCGGCCACTACGTGACAATGATGCTCTGGCCGGCCTTCGCCGTGTCCCGACGGGATATGCGCTCGGGGATGTTCCTGCCCCGCGCCACGGCCGGGCGCCGGGCCATCCGCTGCAGCCACGCCTGCAGGTTGTCCAGGCCGCTGACGTCGATGCCGGACCATTCGTGGGTCACGGCCCAGGGCCACGCGGCAATGTCGGCGATGCTGTATTCGTCGCAAATGTAGCCGCGCCCGGCGAGTTGCCCGTCGAGCACGCCCAGCAGGCGCCGTCCTTCGTGTTGATAACGGTCGATGGCCGCTGGAATCTTCTCCGGGAAATAGCGGAAAAACACGTTGGCCTGGCCCATCATGGGTCCGATCCCACCCATCTGGAACATCAGCCACTGGATCACCCGCGAGCGCGCTTTTTCCCCGCGCGGCAGCAGCTTTCCGGACTTTTCAGCCAGGTACATAAGGATCGCGCCCGACTCGAACACCACGAAGTCCTCGTTGCCGCGGTCGACGATCACGGGGATGCGCCCGTTGGGATTCATTGCCAGGAACTCCGGCGTGCGCTGGTCCCCGCCACGCAGGTCGACCGGATGAACCACGTAGTCCATGCCGATCTCCTCGAGCATGATTGAGACCTTGTAGCCATTCGGGGTGGGCGATGAGTAGAGTTCGATCATGGTTCTGATCAGGGTGGCGATTTACGAAGGGGAATTCTAACAGCACCCGGCCGACGCGCGCGTCCGGGGCGGGCGACACCTGCCGTTCGGCGGTTTCCGGATGCGCCGGCCGGCAAACCCCCGGACTTTCGGGGCCGGGGATGGGCGGCTACAATTCCAGCCGCCATGAGCATCAGCCGTTCCCCGATTTCGTGCCTGATCCGGCCGATTCGAAAAGACGACAATGAAGACGTTGCGCGTATCGTCCGCGACGTGATGACCGAATTCGGCGCGGTCGGCTGGGATTTTTCGATCTCGGATCCCGAGGTGGGTGCGATGTTCGAGGCCTACCCCGCCCCCGAAGCAGCGTTTTTCGTCGTGGAACACGCCGGCCGCGTGCTCGGCTGCGGGGGCATGGGGCCGCTGGCGGACGGTCCACCGGACGTCTGCGAGCTGCGCAAGATGTATTTCCGGCCGGAACTCCGCGGGACGGGCATGGGGGCGAAGCTGCTGGCCCTGATACTGGCTGCCGGGCGGGATGCGGGCTACCGCCGTTGCTACCTGGAAACCCTGGGCAACATGAATGATGCCCGCCGCCTGTACCAGAAGCACGGCTTCGAGGTCATCGACCGGCCGTTGGGCAACACCGGCCATTCCGGCTGCAACGCCTGGATGATCAGGGATTTGTAGCCACCGGCTGGACAGGCGTCAGGCGAGTTCTTCGCGCAGCACGAATTTCAGTATCTTGCCGGTGGCGTTACGCGGCAACTCATCCCGGATCTCGAGGCGGCTCGGGTGCTTGTAGCCGGCCAGGTGGCCCCTGCAATGGCGCAGCACCGATTCGAGATCCAGGCTCTCCCCGGGCTTCAGCACGACGACGGCGCAGCCGCTTTCGCCCCACTTCGGGTCGGGTACGCCGATCACCGCCACTTCGGCGATTTCAGGCAGCATGTAGAGCACGCTCTCGACCTCCGCCGGATAGACGTTTTCCCCGCCGGAGATGTACATGTCCTTGATGCGGTCCTCGATCGTGATGTAACCCTCTTCGTCCATGCGGCCAATGTCGCCGGACCGCAGCCACCCGTCCACGAAGGCCGCGGCGTTGGCCTCGGGCCGGCGCCAGTACTCGGTGGTGACGTTGGCCCCGCGCATCCAGATTTCCCCCTGCTCGCCCGGCGCCGCCTCCTCGGTCTCCGACTTCATGATCTTCATCTGCGTGAACAGCGCCGGTTTGCCGGCAGAGCCGATGCGGTGCGGCACGTCCTCGCGCAACAGGCTGCAGGCGAGGCCGGTCGTTTCGGTCATCCCGTAGACCTCGACGATCGGCACGCCGTGCTCGTACCACCAGCGCAGCAGGGGTTCCGGCATCGGCTCCGCGCCACCGGCCGCTATGACGATGCGTGAAAAATCGGCCCGCGCACAGTCGGGATGCATCCGCATGGCGCTGTAAATCGAGGGCAGCGCCAGGAAGTGGGTGACGCCGTATTCCTCGCTGGTGAGCGCCTCGATCATCGCGCCGGGCTCGAACATCCGCTCGACGAGCGCCGTCGCGCCGAAGAACATCGCCGGTACGGAGAATCCCATCATCGCGCCGATGTGAAACAGCGGCATCACCGCGTAGCTGACGGTGTTGCGGTCGGCCTCGAAATTGATCGCCTCGTTCATGACCGCCGCCAGCACCATGCCGTGGCTGATGACCACGCCCTTGGGGCGGCCGGTGGTGCCGGACGAATACATCAGCATGGCCTGGTCGGCGGTCGCCAGGTCGATCATGCCGTCGAACGCCCTGGCCCCG
>CALKKN010000027.1 GCA_937995275.1 uncultured Lysobacterales bacterium
CTTAACAAGAATAACCTGGCAACCGATGGGGTTTGGTACCTGATGGTGGACAATGAGTGGTTTATACCTCTCAGCGATGATGAAGCGCCAGAGCGCTTTGCCACCAAGCGCCGCTTCCGTGCCGGTCTTGGCTATCGCCGCAGTTATCAATGGCGCTTCGAAGCCCTGGCCATGCGGGAAGAAACCAGAGAGACGCTTGGGGGTGAAGTCGATACCGAGGCCTTGATGCTCGACCTGCGAATCAAGTGGTTCCTTTAAGGGCGCTGAACACAGCAACCACGGGTACAAAGCGCGGCAAGAAAAACAATGGGCCAGAATATGTCGGTCTGGAGTGAGCTCAAGCGCCGAAAAGTGATCAGGGTTGCTGCCGCGTATGCAATCGGTAGCTGGTTGCTTCTGCAGTTGACTGACGTATTGCGAGGTCTGCTGGAACTGCCACACTGGATTGGACGCATCGTCGTGTTGTTCGTTGTCGTTGGCTTTCCGGCCGTATTGACGATTGCATGGGTATTTGAAATCACCGCGGATGGCATGGTCCGCGATCGCCGCAGGGCTGAGAAATGGTTCGGGGTCCGGGCGGATTTCGTTTTGCTCGGGACCGTGCTTTTGCTGAGCGGGTGGTTGCTTTACAAAAGTGGCCCAGTGGATCAGCCGAGGCCGAGCTGGCCGAATCGCAAGGCAATTCCGGCAAACCACTGCGAGAAATCATCAGCGCTCCGCTTGAAAATTTCATCGCAATCCTACCGTTCGAAAACTTGAGCCCCGATCCGGATAACGCGTATTTCGCCGCCGGTCTGCACGAGGAAGTCCTGCATCAACTGGCGCGTGTTCAGAATCTCAGAGTAATCTCGCGAAAATCCGTGCTGCAGTATGCCGACAGAAACATCGCAATCCCCGAGATTGCCGACGAACTGCGCGTCGAGTCTGTCATGGAAGGAAGCGCCAGATTTTCCGAAAACGAGGTTCGCATCACGGCCCAGTTGATCGACGGGGAGACCGATGAGCACCTCTGGGCCGAGGTGTACCAGCGTGAACTTGCCGACATATTTTCAATCCAGGCCGATATTGCGGAACGCATCGCCGGCGAATTCAAAACAAACTTTGTTCCTGAAGACAGGAAGCACATAGAGTCCCAATCGAGTAAATCACCGCAGGCGCTTGCGAACTATCTTCACGCACTGGGCCTCAACTGGGGCGGCCCCCGGGACAAGGACCGGGCACTGGCTCTGCTTGACGAGTCGATTGCACACGATCCCGATTTTGCGTCAGCACTTGCGCTTCGGGCGCTGGTGCATGCCACTTCCTTGAATAACACGCCGGAATCCCGCGACAATTGGCGGGCTCGCAAACTTCAGGTTGAGCAACTCGCCCGATCAGACGCCGAGCGTGCACTGGAACTTGATGCCGGCCAGAGCAGGGCTTATGTGGCGCTCGCCCGAATCAATCAGTACCGCTGGAAAGGCGTCGAGGCCCGGGAGGCATATGAAATGGGACTGCAGATTATGCCGAATAATATTGATTTGTTGCGCGGTTACGCGTGGTTCAACTCGGTGGCTCGCAATCATGAACTTGCGATCAAGCTGGCCGAAAGAGCAGTGCGCATTGACCCCATGAATGCGGCCGCCAATGCCGAACTCGGTCAACGACAGACATTTGCCGGTAACTGGGACGCGGCTCACGCAGCCCATACCATTGCTGTGTCACTGGATCCGGGCAATGGAATCTATCATCTTCGCGTTGCCAATAACGAGATTACACGCGGAAATCTGGTGCAGGCGTTCGACGAACTCCGGACCGCCGAGACATTGATCGACCCTGCCAACGCGAGCCCGGACTTGCTGGCAGAACTTGCGTATGCCTATTCCCGGGCTGGTGGCGAAGAGGGCGCCCGACGAATCGTTGGAATTCTCCGTTCCGAATCATTGACCAAGCATGTTGGCGTTGGCGCGAACGCGATGTCTCTGCTGGCTTTGGGCCAGTATTCCGAAGCGCTTGTATTGCTGAGGGAAGCGGCCGAGGGTATCGTCACCAGCGGCTTCGTAGACGGTGGTTTCAAGTCGCTGGCCCAGATTGCAGCTAATGTACTCGCAGACCCTCAGCTTGAGAAAGCAGAATACATCGAAACGCGCAGACTATTGACGTTTTGAGAGGTGGTGGATCGTCGAGAATTATTTCGGGCGTCCCACCCTCCGACCTGCGCCCGGCGCGAGGGCAGAACCGAACCCATCGACGCTTAACCAGACGCCGGGTGCGCGCGCCGACTGCGGCGCCGGCCTCACTCCCCCGAGGCAGCTTCCCCCTGGCGAGCGAACAGCAGGCTGCCGCCGGCGTCCCCGTCGCTCCAGGTCAGCACCAGCTTGCCCGCCACGAAGGAGAAGGTCCTGACGGACGCGAGCGCCTGCAGGTATCGCTGCTCCGCTTCCATCAGCGGTTCCGGACAGGCCATGCGGGTTGAAGCCAGCGGCTGATCCACGGACAACGTCCCCGGCGCCTCACCGGCGGCGACGCCGCCGCTGTAGCGATTGCAGCCGCTGCCGCCGCTGATCCGGTCGCCATCGAACGCCAGCGTGATGTCGATGCCCTCGCCAACCGCCTCACCGCGTCCGAAGTGCGTCAACTGCCACTCGCCCGCCAGGTCGGCCAGGGACAGACGTCCCTGCTGCCCGGCTTCCTCCCCGGACGGCTGGGCCGGGACTGCCGGCGGCTCGGCGGGCACCGTGGGCTCCACCGGTTCCGCGCCCTCGCGGGGGCCGCAGGCGGCCAGCCAGACCAGGCTGCAGAAAGCCAGCGCAGGAGCCGAAGGCGAAAGAAGGGAAGCGAGACTCCTTATCAGAATTTGAGATCGTAAATGTCGTGTTTTCATGTCAATCTCCAGTCGAACACGCGGGCACCGCCACGCACCGTCGGGGCCCTTTACCAGACGCCGCCCAGCGCCACGGTTATCGCTTCGCCGTTGACGCCACTCGATTCCTCCGCAGCCAGGAAGGCGATCATTTGGGCAACTTCCCGCGGCGTGACCACGCGCCCGGGCGGATAAAGCCTGCCCCGCTCGGCCCAGATGTCCTCGGCGCTGACGCCGCGCGTCTCCGCCTCGGCCGTGGCCGAGCGTTCGGCCATTTCAGTGCGCACCCAGCCCGGCAGCACCGCGTTGGCGGTGACGTTGTACGGCCCCGCGTCCTGCGCGACGGATCGCATCAGTCCCAGCAGGCCGTGCTTGGAACTGTTGTAGGCAGCGGCGGCGGGTTCCGCTACCTGCCCAGCGGTGGAACTGGTGAAAACCAGGCGTCCGTATCCCCGCTCGACCATGCCGGCGGTCACCAACCGCGACAGGTGAAACGGCCCCGATAGATTGACCCGGATGGTCTCTTCCCAGAGCGCCGGGTCCTGTTCCCAGATGACCCGCTCCCGCGCCGAACCGATGCCGTGGTTGCACACCAGGATGTCGACGGGGCCGAGGCGTTGAGCTGTCTCCGCGACCGCCCGGGCGCACCCGTCCGGCGATCCCAAATCCGCCGCCACGTAGTCCAGGCCCGTTGCCGCCAACTCTGCCTCACTGCGGGCCGCCACCATGACGTGGGCGCCACGGGACGCCAGCAACCCGGCTGTCTCCCGCCCGATGCCCCGGCCCCCGCCGGTCACCAACGCAATCCTGCCCTCGACTCCCGCCATCGTTCACCCGCTCCCGTTCATCCCGCTGCGTTAATGGTGGTTCAGTAGCCTTTTTCGAAGTCGATCTCGTAACGCAGTGTCGACCCGGCCAGGTAACGATTGTAGTTCGCCTCGAATATCCGCGCGATATCGGTCGGCCGGCTGTCCGCCGCGACATGCGCCGTGACGGTGACGCCGCTCGCCCGCCACAGCGGGCTGTCCACGGGCAGGGGTTCGTGACGGAAGACGTCCAGCACGGCCCCGCCCAGCTTGCCGGAGTTCAGGGCCGCGAGCAGTGCAGCCTCGTCGATGAGGCTGCCCCGCCCGACGTTGACCACGCAGCAGTCAGGCCGCATCGCGCTGAACGCGGACGCGTCCAGCAAGCCTTCCGTGGCCGGCGTACCGGGGAGGACGCCCACCAGGTAGTCCGGCTCGGCCAGGAAGTCAAAGAACTCGTCGCCGCCGAACACCCGTTCGAACCCGTCCGCGGCGGCGCCGCTGCGGCTGAAACCCAGCACCCGCATCCCGAAGGCCTTGCCGGTGCGGGCGATATGGCAGCCGATGGAGCCCGTGCCCATGATCCCCAGCGTCT
The DNA here is from genome assembly GCA_937995275.1 of uncultured Lysobacterales bacterium. Lineage (GTDB taxonomy): Bacteria > Pseudomonadota > Gammaproteobacteria > Xanthomonadales > SZUA-36 > CALKKN01. The sequence goes on from CALKKN010000027.1 coordinate 4,241, forward strand.
TGCCCGCCAGGGTCCCGGAAGGTTCGGTCCACCAGTTGCGCTGACCCTGGTGCCGATGGCGCTGAACGAGTTTCGTTTCATGCGCCAGCAGGTGAGCGAACACGTACTCCGCCATCAGCGGCCCGAACACGCCCTTGACGCCGGTCAGCCGGAAATCGCGCCGCCCCTGTCGCAGCAGCGCTTCCACGCCGGCCCAGGTCGACTGCACCCAGCGCAGGCCGGCCATGGCGTCCAGCGCCGCGGCGACCAGGTCCGGCTGCCCCAGCACGACGGTCTGCCCCGCCCAGGCGGCGCGGGCCTCCTCGGAGCTGGCAGCCGTGGTCAGTTGTGTCCCCTTACGGACCAGACCGTCGAGCAACGGCGGGTATTCCTCCGCGTCGGGGGCCAAGATCAGGACGGATGGTCGCGTCATGCCGGTGCCCGCGCCGCGGCAGCCTGCCGGTTCCGAAAGGTTGTGGCCCGGCAGAGCCACAGCAACATCTTCAATGCGCAAAGGCGGTTCATCCACAGTTCCCCTAGCCTGTTCGAGGGGGGTGAATTATAGGCCAATACCCCCGTTTGCAGATTTCCAGCGGAAGGGCGCGCCGTGGACGCGATTTGCGGATAAACTGGCTCTGGCGCCGCCACCGGAGCAGAAAGCACACGATCGCGGCCGGGCCGCCGTTTCCGTCGGATCCGTAACAAAGGAAAACACCATGAACCCATCGTCGCGTTATTTTGCCCGGCTCCTAATCGTCCTGCTGTTGCTGCCGACCGGCGGCCTTGGTGCCGCCGAGGCTCCGCAGGGCCTGGATCGGTTCGTCGAACGGGGCATGGCGCTCTGGCATGTGCCGGGGATGGCGGTGACCGTCGTCTCGAGCGATGCCGTGCTGTTCCGGCAAGGCTTCGGCACGACCAGCATCCGGGATGGCGTCGATGTCGACGAGCACACGCTGTTCGCCAACGCCTCCACGACCAAGGCCATGGTCGCCGCCGGCATCCTTATGCTCGTTGACGAGGGCCGGCTGGGCCTGGACGACCCTGCCGTGAAGCACCTTCCGGAACTGCATTTTGCGGACCCCCTGCTGACCCGCCAGGTCACCGTTCGCGACCTGTTGACGCACCGTACCGGACTGCCGCGCACCGACTTCTGGACCTTCATGCAGGGCATGCCGCTGGACGAGCAGATCGGGCGGCTGGCGGACGTCGAACCGGTGGCGTCGCTGCGCAGCCGGCACATCTACCAGAACACGATGTACGAGATTGCCGGGGTCATCATCGAGCGGCTGAGCGGACAGCGCTGGGACCGATTTCTGGCCGAACGGCTCTGGCGCCCCATCGGCATGAACGAGACGTTCGGCGCTCGTGGGCAGATCGATTCCCGCCTGGCATACGTGTCCCCCCACCAATACGCCGACGAGACACTCAGCATCACCGAGTGGGACCTGTCCGCCGATGAGCCCGACGCCGCCGGCTCGGCCTGGTCCTCCATTCACGACATGGGGCTCTGGGCACAGTTCCTGCTGCGCGGCGGCGTCACCGGCGACGGCGACAGGCTGCTGTCGGAGGCCAGCTTCGCGGAGATGTTCCGACCGCAGAGCCTGATCGCGACCGATGACTTCTACCCGACCGACCGCCTGACCGAACCGAGCTGGCGCAGCTACGGGCTCGGCTGGTTCCAGCAGGACTTCCAGGGCCGCAAGATCGAGTTCCACACGGGCAGCCTGCAGGGGCTGATCGCCATCATCGGCCTCGACCTCGAGGGCGACCGGGCCGTGGTGGTGTTCGGCAATCGCGACCACGCCGAGATGCGCCACGCCGTGCTGTGGGAGGTGATGGACCAGCGCCCGGCCGGCGAGCGGCCCGACTGGAACCAGGCCGTGTACGACCTCTACCAGGGGCTGGAGAAGGAGAACGAAGGTGAGTGGGACGAACGCAGCGCCAAACGGCTGACCGGTACCGAGCCCGGCCTGCCGCCGGAAGCCTATGCCGGCCGCTACGACAGCCCGGCCCTGGGCGAAGTCACGGTAGTCCAGGCGGACGGCGGGATGCTGATGCGCACCGCGAAGGTGGAGTTCACGCTGTCACACTGGCACCTCGATACCTTCCTGGTCGAATACCCGCCCTGGCAGCTGCGCGAGTTCGCCGAGTTCCGGGTTGCGCCCGACGGATCCGTCACCGGGCTGGAACTGTTCGGCGAGACGCTGCTGCCGGTCGACGACCTGGAGTGAACCCCGGTTCCGGGCTAGAACCAGCGGCCGGTGCCCACGCTCATGTAGCCGTTGTTACCGATGGGCACGCCGACGCTCATCCCGACACCGACGTTCGCGTTGCAGCCCCCGAGCATCAGCGTGACCGCGATCAGCAGCACCAATGACAGCTTGCGTGTGAAGGCACGGCGCCTGTTCCGCTGCGTTCTCATTGCGTCATCTCCTGCAGTGCAAAAACGGCGCCCGTCGGGTCGGCCACCACGGCCAGGGTCCCTTCGCGCAGGTCGGGCGCCGGCGGCAACAGCACCTCGCCCCCGAGGCCGGCGGCCCGACGCGCCGCCGCGGCCACGTCGGCAACGGCGAAGTGGGTCAGCCACTGCGGCGTCACCCGGTCGTCGGGGCGCTGGAGGATGCCGGCGCGCTCGATGCCTCCGGCGCGCAACATCGTGTATTCGCCGCCGCGGCGGGAAATCGCCACGGTTTCCAGCCCGGCCAACGCCCCGTAGAAGTCCGCCGCGCGCACATCGTCCGCGGCCAGCAGTTCGTTCCAGACCACGCCACCCGGCAATCCGGCGGCCGAATCCACGGGGTCGCCCACGCGGCTCCGCAACAACCCGAGGACCGCGCCCTGCGGATCGGTAACAGCGGCCGCCCGTCCAATCGCCCCGAGATCCAGCGGCTCGACGACGGCCGCACCGCCGGCCGACACGGTCATCGCGACCGCGGCATCGACGTCCTCGACCGACAGGTAGGGCACCCAGCGCGAGTAGTCCACCTGCTCGGTGTCGTCGAGGTTCACGATCCCGCCCAGGTACTGGCCGCCCGCCACGATCAGCGTGTAATCGCCGCCGAGGGGATGCGTGCCGTTCTCGAACTGCCAGCCCAGCACCCCGCCGTAGAATCGCCGCACGGCCGCCACGTCATCGGTGATCAGGTCGTGCCACACGAATTTGCCGACCAGTGGCCGGTCGGAGAGCGGCAACTCGGCGCCGTCTCCGCCGGTGGTGCTGCAGGCAGCGGCAGCCAGCAGCAGCCATGCCGCCCCGGCCTGTCGCCAACGAGAAATTTTGCTCATCGGTATTCCCGTAAGTGTCCGAACCCGGAGCAGTCTGCCAGAACTTCGGAGGGAACCAAAGCGGAGTGCGCGCCGGGCGGACCGCCTGCGGCGGGTTCCGCCACCGGTTCGTCGGCCTGCATCCGTGGCTGGCGCGCCGCCGGGCGGCCTGCCGGACTCGGTATCAGAACGACTTTTCGGCTTGCTTCGCCGCGGCGCCCTCGGCGATTCCGTCCGTAGCCGTGCTGAGAATCCGGCGGGCGCCGAAGTAGACCTCGCCGGTCTGCCCGTGGATCGAGATGATGTCGCCGCAACGGATCGTGTGCGTGGTGTCGCCGTCGCCGCCGACCAGGACCGCCTCATCGCGGTAGACGTGCAGTTCGGCAACGCCCAGGACGGCGGCGAAAGGTTTCTCGTCGATGCCGTGCACCGCGACTGCGGCGTGCGAGGTCGATCCGCCGCGCGCGGCCAACAGGCCGTCGACCGACAGGATCAGCGGAATTTCGTCGGGAATCGGGTTTTCCAGGACCAGCAAAATGCCGTCTGCGTCCGCGGGCAATTCCGTCGCCGTGAGCCGTTCGACATCCTGCTCGTCGAACGCGGCCACGCCCCGGAACGCGCCGCCGTTGATCCCGATGCCGCGGCCAGCCGGTTTGCCCGGCTCGGCGAAGGTCCGCGGACTGTACTGCAGCTCCATCTGCGCGCTGCGCGTCTGCAGCACGCTGAGGATCCCGCGTTCGACCGTAAACTCGATTTCGGCATCGGAACCCAGGTAGCGCCGCAACCGGGCGCTGATGTGGTTGAGCTTGCGCTCCAGCATCGGTGCCTGCGCATGCAGTTCCTGAACCGGCTCAAAGGACTTGGCTGCGGTCAGGCCGCCCACCAGGTCGTCGCCGCAAGCGCTGAATTTTACATCGCCGGTGAACACCCGAAACCCGGCGGTGCTCATGCGCGTGCTCGGGATAACCCCGGTCAGCGAAATCCGTGATTCGTCCATTCCGGCCTTGAGTTCCTCCTCGTTGGAACGATTGCCTGCCGCCATTTCCTGCACGATCACCGCCGTGTTCCAGCCTTCGCTGAGATGCTTGACGACCCGGTAGCGTTTCGCACGTTCGCCGTTCCAGGAATCCAGCACGCCACGCATGGCCATCTTCAGCTGCAGCTCCGCATCGTCGGTCAGCGCATCCAGCTCGGATGCGTGACCGGCCTCGCGAATCGCGGCTCTGGAGGCCTCGACGACTTCGCGCATCGCCGAGCCGGGCAGGTCGATCTTCAGCGTGACGCCGTGCCGCCGCTTGGCTTCCTCCACCAAGTCGAGTTCTTCCAGGTCGAGGTGCCATACGGCCGCCGCGTATGACGCCAGGAAACGCCGGTAGGCGTCCCAGGCGAACCACTCGTCCTCCCGGGCGAGCGCGTTGACCACGGCTTCGGTCATGCCGACGAAGACCACGGTGGACAACTGCCCCGGCATCGAGAACACCGAACCGCCGCGCACCGCGAGCAGAAGCGGTGCCTCCGGGTCGCCCAACCTCACCGCCCGGCCATCGTTGCGGGCGATATCCGCCTCGAGAACACGGACGTGTCGCAACAGATCGCGGTCCAGCCGGTCCGCCTCGTTACGGTGCAGGCTCATGCGCGCCAGCACGGTCGGAATAATGAAGGCGTCCCGCGTCGGCACGCCGAGGTAGGAAATGTAGATCAGCCCGCTGCCTTTGCCGCCGTACCGCGCCTGCAGGCTCACCGCGTCGCGGTCCTCGACCCGCCGGCGAATATCCTGGGTGTGTGACAGGTGAGCAAAGTCCCACGGGTTTTCGCCCATTGCCCCGCGCCCGAGCTGGGGCAGGTCGTCGCGCCGCTCCGCCACATGGGCGCGCGCCAGGTCGGAGAAGTGCACCAGGCTGTTCAGGTCGTGCATGGTGCGCTGGAAGTTACCGAGCACGCCACGCATTTCGGATTCGCTGTAGCCCAGTTGTCCGGCCATCACGTGGTAGGCTTCGCTGACGCGGTGCACGAGCCGGTGGTAGTTGCGCTGGATCTGCTCGAGTACGTCGAGCAGCTCCGAAGCGGAGCGGTTCGGGTGGGCCAGCATGGCCGACAGGTCCCACAACTCGCGGGAATACAGGCCATCGAGCTCCAGATTGCCGGCGCAAAGGTGCACCGCCCCCAGGCACTGTGCGAGATCGATGCCAGTATCCAGCCAGTCGGAAGCAAGGTGGCGCAGCGCAAAGTAGCCCAACTCCTCGAGGATGCAATCCAGCTGGTGCAGCAGGTAGCGCTGCCCGGCAAACACGCCCCGACCCACGAGGTTCTCGACATCGTGCCGCAACGCGCAGCAGCGCTCGAACGCCTGGAACTGGTCGCCGTCCTGGTAGCAGGCGACCAGGTCGTCCAGTGCTTCGAACAGCCGCTCCTGGTGATCCAGCTGCAGCCGCCGGGCAAACCCCTCGACGGCAGCACGAGCCTTCCGTTCCACGGCATCCGCATCGAAGCCATCTTCGCCCGGCAGGGCGGACGACAGTTCCTGCAGGGCCTGCTCGAAGGCCTGGCTCGCATCCGCTGCCCACTGCCCTTGGCGAGCCTTTCTGACGAGGCTTCGCAGGCGATGCTGGTAGACCCAGCGGTTGTTGTCGCGGATACCCTTGCGGACCAGCGAGCCAAGCTCTTCCTCCAGGCTGTTGGTCGACTCGCAGCACAGTAGCTCGGTCGCATAACTCTCGCGCCACTCCGCGATCCGGGTTGCGACCCGGGATGTGCCCAGCAACTGTTCGAGGTTGGCGACGATACGGCTTACCAGGCTCAGCGTCTCGCTGTCGCCGCGCGCCGCTTCGTCCGCCGCCGTCGGCGCTTCGCGGCCCGGATGGGCAAACGCGGCTTGCCCGGTGCGCAGCCAGTCCAGGTAGGACTGCGCCAGCGTAAGCGTCTGCTTGCCCATCGCATGATGAGTGCTGCGGCGGATTTCATTGGCGATCGCGCTGCCCCGCACCCGGACCTCGGCCAGGTCGATCGTGTCCTGCCAGACCTCGTCGATCAGCCGCGGCCGTGAAACCATGCCGGAGATGCTGCGCACCAGGATGCGGGTGGGCAGGCGCAACCGTTCGGAGAAGGGTCCGTTCATGAATCCGACCAGCTCGTTGCGGACGCGCGTGATCTCCGGCATCAGGTTCTTCGCGCTCGCGATGCCGCGGTAATCGGTGCTGCAAAAGCGGGCCACCAGGAACCGCAGCAGATAAACTGCCTCGTGGCGGCTGCCGCAGGTGTTCAGCCCTTCGAGTACCTGCGCGAGATCGCGCAGCCGGGATACCTGAATGGCCGGCATCTGCCCGACCTCCAGGTGATAGATCTCTCGCTCGAGATCGACCGGAGCACCCGCTTCGCCGGCCAGCTCCGCGACGCGCCGGTCGGTAATCAGCGTGCCGTGCGGCACCCGCACTTCGGCCAGCACCTCGTCCGCGTCACTGCCTACGGCATGGATCGACAGGCGGCCCTGCGCGTCGTACGGCACGAGCAGGCGGCCGCCGGCGCGGAACAGTCGATGATTGGCGATTTCGAACATCGGGTAACGGCGCCTCAGGGACGCCATCGTCTCGAGGTAGCAGCGCAGGGCCGGGCCGTGCGCCCCCTGCGTCCCCTGCTTGCCGTAGGCGGCTTCCAGGGCACGGTTCAGGGCGGCGATGAGTTCCTGTTCCCGTTGGTCGAACGGCGGTTCCGCGGCCGTCTCGACCGGAGCGGTCGTGAGCGGCATGCGCGGAACGCTGGGATGCCGGCCGAGGCGATCGTAGATCGCGGTAGCTTCCCGCAGCGCCTCGTGCAGGTACTTGCCCTGGCGGTCGAGCCTGGCATTGACTTCCCGTAGCGCGACCAGGTAGTCCTCGAAGCGGCTGCCCTCGATCGGCACGTCGTGGAACGCCGCCAGGCGCCCGATGATCACCAGCAACTCTTCACGCAGAAACTCGTAGAGTTCCTGTCCACGCACCCGGGCCACCCCGCGCGCCAGCGCCAGCGAGGTCGAGAGGATCGCGTTCATCCCGAGGTTCTGTTTGCGCTGCATGAACCGAATTTGCACTTCCAGCGGCGCTTCGCCCGCGATCTTGCCGCGCCGCTCGGCAGTTGCGAGTTCCAGGCCCAGCAGAGCCCGGTCGATGTCCAGCAGGCTCCACTCCGCGACGTTTTCGTCCTGGAACAGGGGTGCAATGAACTCGTGGACGTGATCGACCGCGAACAGGCAGCCGTTGCCGTCGTACCGCTTCGCACGCCGCTCCAGTTCGCGCACCGCCGCGTCACCGCCCCCGTACTCGCTCGCGGCAAGATCCGCGCGGACCGCGTACACACCGGGTTCCACCTCGTGCAGCCGCTCGGAATGGGCGCTGACGACTTCGCGGTACTCGGCGCCCTCGAACGAAGCGTCGACACGGTGGACGGCTTCGCCGGTGCCGGCGGAGGTGCCGAGGGGCGTCGCCCCGTGGAAGTCCATCAGCACGACGCCATCGCCGCCGGCGATCGGCAACGTCAGTTCGAGGTCTACGCCGACCGTAGGGATGCCGGCATTGGTCGGCACCTCGCAGGCCCTCAGTCGCTTTACCACGGCCTGCTCTGGTGGGGCAGGTTCGCGGACGTCCGTGTCGGCGATGCGCTCCATCTGCGTCGCCACGGCCTGGTACTTGACCAGGCGCTCGGTATTGGCGCCGCCGCCCGCCTTCAGCCCCAGTGCGTTGGCGGCCAGTGCGATGTGCGCTTCCATGTCGTCGTTCGGGCTCTTCGACCGGTGCGAAACCACCAGTTCGAGACCCTTGCCCAACGCGACGAGGATCGCCAGCAGGGTCTCGTAGAGCGTACCGATCTGGTTGGCCTTGACCAGCACGGTGTTGATCAAACCGGCCTGGGCCGCCCGCTCGATAGTCCGGTCGTTGGTGGTGACGAGGTCGTCACCGATCACCAGGATGCGGTCGCCCAACCGCTCCAGCAGCTTGCGCCAACCCTCGGCATCGGTTTCCGAAAACCCGTCCTCGATCGAAAGGATCGGGATATCGAGCTCCAGCAGGGCCTGTTCGTATACCGCGAGCACGCCGTCCCGGTCGAGGACCTTCCTGGCACGGTCCCGCCAGAACAGGTACATGCCGACCGCATCCGGCACGTCGAACTCCTCCCGGTAGGCAATCTCGAGCTCGGACATCGCCGGATCGAGCGCCAGCGCCACGTCGACACCCGGACGGTAGCCGCACTCCTCGATCGTCTGCTTCATCATCGACCACAGGCGCAACTCCGGCAGGTCGAAGTCACCGCGATCGACGTAGGGCGCCAGGCCGCCTTCCAGGCCGATCCCCATGACCCGGCAACCCTCGGCGGATTCGAGAATCTCCTTCAGCCGGTTCTGCAGGCGAACCGTCATCTCCTGGGCTTCCTGCGAATTTTGGGCGCCGAGAACCACGAACATCGCCTCCTGCATGCTGATGTTGGATTCGGGGTATTCCTTTTCGGTGTGTCGCCCGCCCATGCCGCAGTTGCGGAACTGCCACGGCGCCCGCACCCGGCCCAGGCGCGGGTGGGTGGCCTCTTCCATGCCGTGCTCGATGAGGCGCTGACGTGCCTCCGGAGCCAGCGCCAGCCAGCCCTCTGCCTTCGGCAGGGTTGCGGCGGCATCGGCAGCGCCGCGCTCGCGCCGTCGAAACTCGCGGTACTTGCCACGATCCGCCAGCAGGAAATCGAGACCGGTGACCAGGCCCAGTCCGAGCAACAGGCGCCCGGCGTACAGCGCGGCGGAAGCCTCCTGCAGCAGACCGACGGCCAGAAGCACAGCCGCCAGCGGCAGTGCGACCCGCGCCACCCGCAGACTGGCGCGCGGACCGGCCGCTGCAACGGCCAGGTTGTACGGGGCATCGGGATAGTAGTTGAGGCCCTCGCGTTTGACGCCGACTCCCGTGCCGTAGGGGATACGCAAGAACATGCCGGCCAGGTAACGGAGCCGGCCGGGCAGCGCTTGTCCCAGGCGCGCCTCGACTTCGTCCTGGATCGAATCGTTCAGCGCACGCAGGCGAGCGGCTTCCAGGAAATGCCCCAGTTCATGCAGGGCCACGGCGGTATGGAAGACGATGTACGTGAAGGCTGCGGATACGAGGGCTTCGGGGCTCAGGAAAATGAAACGAAGCACTTCGGCCCGCGAAGCCGCTTCACCTGGAATGGCCAGGACCGAGGAGATGAAGGCGGCGTGGAAGGAAACCAGGATATGGTTGGCGATGACCCAGCCTTCCTGCAGCAGGGCACGTTTTACCCGAGCCGAGCCCGCGTCGTTAACGTCGGTCGCAGAACCCATCTCACCCGCGCGTCGTGAGGTGCGTGGCACTGTACGCGCTGGCGCCGGCCGCCACAATGACCTGCATCACGGCGGCAGGCGCACGGCCCGCCGGGACTGGCCAAATCCGCCAAGCAAAGGCCGATCGCGCCACGACAGGCAGATGGACCCAACGGGACTTCGCCCGCGGCATGGATAAACGGCTGGCACAAAAACTGCAGGTACTAATGGGCACCCCATGAACAGGAGGCAAACGATGGGCAACGGTTCCTGCGGAAACGTGATTGCTGCGCTGGCGAGCTTTTTCATACCCGGCCTCGGGCAGCTGCTGCAGGGCCGCTGGCTGTTGGCGGGGTTCATGTTCGTGATGACCGCCCTCTTGTGGCTGATCCTGCTTGGCTGGATCATCCACCTGTGGTCCATCATCGACGCGGCCGTATACCGGCGTCCCGATCCCTGGCGCCGGGAGCCGTACCGCCACCGCCGGTACGACTACTACCGCGGCTACTGATCACCGGCCCGCCTCCGCGGCGGGCCGAATCGTTCAGGCGGTATCCATCTGCTCCGTTACCCAACGCTCGATGTCGCCGGCCATCATCGCTCCCGAATGCCGCGCGGCTTCCTGACCGTCACGGAAAAGGATCATCGTCGGAATGCTGCGGATGTCGTACTGCTGAGCGATCGATTGCTCGTCGTCCGTGTTCAGCTTGGCGAACTTCACGCGAGACTCCATCGCCAGTGCGGCTTGCTCGTAACCGGGCGCCATGGCTTTGCACGGCCCGCACCACGGGGCCCAGAAGTCGACCAGCACCGGGATATCGCTGCCGCCGACGGTTTCGTCGAAATTTCCACCGGTCAGCTCGACCGGCAGCGCGGCAAACATGGCCCGCCCGCAGGACCCGCACTGCAGGGCATCGTTGTATTGCTCGGCCGGTACGCGATCCACCGCGCCACAGTACGGACAGGTCACCTTTCGCGAAAAAGTCATGGCATTCTCCAACCCCGCCTGCCGCGGGGCGATTTATATTAGTATAACCTAATATAAATGCGGCTGCTGCTCGTCCACATCAAGGGGGAGCAAGGCTCGGGCCGCCAGGGCGATCAGAGGCTGTGGTCAACGCGCACCTCGCGCCAGCCGTCCGGAACCAGCGGATAGTACAGCGCCGCCTTGATCGGGCAATCCTCGAGCCGATGGAAGGCTGCGGCGTACCGCATCAGTTGGTCGCGGTAGCGTTCCTCCTCCCGATCCAGGAAGCCCTCGACGTCGCCACCCTCGTGGGTGCCGGTTTTGTAGTCGATGATCCAGCGCACGCCAGCCGCGTCGATGAACGTCCGGTCGACGACCAGCGCGCGCAGTTCCCCGTCGATTCGCGCAGTGATCGCGACCTCGCAGCTCGATTCCGCGTGCCGGTCCGACAGAATCCAGCGTCCGCGCTCGTCCTGCAGCGTCCGTTCGAGCGCCGTTCGCACCCGCGCGCAGGCCGCATCTAGCCCCGCAGCGGGTACCCCTTCGCGCAGCAGCATCCGGCGGACCGCCGCTTCGAAACCGGCCGCCCCGGTCGTCTCCCCGGGGCGGGACTGCGCGATGTGCTGCAGCCAGCGATGCACCACCGTGCCGACCGCGCGCGCGGTATCCCCCGCCCATTCGTAGACCACCGCGTCCGAGCCTTCCCCGACCGGGCGGCGGACCATACCCGCGGTCGCGGGCGGCAGCGGGCATTCCCAGCCGGCCGGAAGCCGCCACCCGGACCGTGCCGGTGCCACCGCTGGGATGCCCCGCCCTTTGTCGCCAAGCTGCGGGTCGTCCGCTGCCACGGCCCCCTGGCGGGCTACTTCCCATTCCTGCTCGACGGCCGGCCACAGCCGCGCCAACAGGCTGGCGGGTTCCACGCGCAACGACCCGTCCGACGCCACGTCCGCATGACCGATCAGGTGCAGCCGGCGCCGGGCGCGCGTGGCGGCCACGTACAGCAGGCGAACCTCCTCCAATCGGCCAATCTCCTGCTCCAGGGCCCTGATGTAGGCCGAGGTGCGCGGCTCGCCGCTGCTGCGAACAGATTTGACCGGACCGAAAAACAGCTCCGGCTTGCCGTCCTCGGCAGTCGTTTCCAGCCAGTACAAAAGCTTGCGGCCGTCGCTGCGGGGCCGTTTGCCCAGTCCGGGCAGGATCACGGTGTCGAATTCCAGTCCCTTCGCCTTGTGGATGGTCATCAACTGAAGCCGCTCGCCGGCCTGCGGATCCGGCGGGGCGTACAGCGCCTGCACCGCCTCGCACAGCCGCTCCGGCTTCAGCACCTGCCCGCTGTCCTCGAGATCTTCCAGTAGCCTGAAGAACACCTCCACGTCGTCGACCGAGGCATCGTCCCGCAAGGTCGCGGGGCCGCCGAGCGTCAGCCACAGCCCCTCGACCCAGCCGCGCATCGAAGTTCGGCCGCGGTTGTCGAGCGCCGGCTCCATGTTGCGCCAGAAGGCAGCGGCGCGAACCTGGCCGTCATCGGAAAAGCGCTGCCGACGCGCGGGATCGGCCAGCAGGTCCGGCACGGTCGTCCAGTCATCCCCGCAATCCGCGCCGGTCAGGGCATGGAGGTCAGCCAGGGCCATGCCGCACAGCGGGCCGGCCAGCAGGGCCAGCCAGCTCACCCGGTCCGCCGGGTGCAGCATGGCCAAAGCCAGCGACAGCAGGTCCATGATCGCCGGCCGATCGGCCAGCGCTCCGATTTCCAAAGCCTGGAACCGCACGCCCTCCGCCCGCAGGGCCCCGATCAGGTGCTGCAGGTGCGCTTTGCTCCGGACCAGCACGGCGGTCGTGCCGCCCGGCAGGGCACGCTCCGCAGCGCGGATGAGATCTACCGCGAGGGCCGCCTCGGCTGCGTCATCGCGGCCGACGAACGGGTGCGCGCGCGCCACGGCCCCTTCGGCAAGACCCTGGTACGCCGCCGACGGGGCGTAGGGCACGGCCCCGGTGACCTTGTTACCTGCCCCCGGAAACACCCGCGGAAAGTGCTGGTTGACCCAGTCGATCAGGCCCTGCTCCGAGCGGAAGTTCACCACCAGTTGCAGGGGCTCGAGCGGGACCTCGCCCAGCTTTCCCTGCCAGGCATCCAGGAACAGGCCGACCTCCGCTTTGCGGAAACGGTAGATGGACTGCATGGGGTCGCCGACCAGGAACAGCGTGCGCCCGTCCCCCGGTTGCCAGCCGGCCGTCAGCCGCTGCAGCAACTCGTGCTGGATTTGCGAGGTGTCCTGGAACTCGTCCACCAGCAGGTGCCGCAATTGGTAATCGATCCGCAACGCCAGATCGCTTGGTTCGAGGTCTTCACCCAACGCCTCCCCGGCGGCCAGCGCCGTCTCGATAAAATCAGCCTTGCCGTGGTCCCGGAAGACGACCCTGAGGTGAGCCGCCGCCGCGGCCAGTACCGAAAACAGCGCCTGCAGCAGCGACCAGTCCGCATCCGAGTACCCCGGATCCGGCAGCGCCCGGAGGCCGTGCAGGTAATTCGCCAGGTCCGTCTCCGCACCCAAAACGCCCAACAGGGCCATCATGCGCTCTTTCGCCTGCTTTGCCGGACCCTTCCCGGCCGGGAAACCGTTCCGCACGTCCACCCTTCTGCGCCATGCTCCGTCCCGGGTCAGCAGCAGTTCGGCGAGCCCGTTCCAGGCCGGCAATCCCGCCAGCGCGGGGGGCGGCAGGCCGTCGAGCCCCAG
>CALKKN010000028.1 GCA_937995275.1 uncultured Lysobacterales bacterium
GGCCATCGAGCTGGGCTTCAGCTCCATGGATGTGCCCAAAGCCCATGGCGGGCTGGAGCTGCGCAACGTCGACCAGGTTGCCGTGTGGGAACAGCTGGGCCGCGTGACCAATGCCCTGTGCTGGTGCTTCTCCGAACCCCACCAGTGGATGTTCGAGGCCTGCAGTGAGGATCAGCTGCAGCGCTACGTGCTGCCGCTGATGCGGGGCGAACGCAAGGAATGTTACGCGATCACGGAGAGCGAGTCCGGCTCCGACGTGGTCGTGAACACCATGGCCGAGCGGTGCGCGGAGGGTTACCGCATCAACGGTGAGAAGTGGTTCGTCACCAGCGCCAACTTGGCCGACTTCATGTTCCTGCAGGCGAAACTGGTCGACGGCCCGCATGCCGGTCAGGACGCGATGTTTTTCGTGGACAAGGATGCGCCGGGTATCGAGGAAATCCGCTCGCCGCTGTTCAGCCACACCTTTGACCACCATCACCCGGAAATTCGGTTCAATGACGTGCCGGTTCCGGCGGCGAACCTGATCGGCGAGGAAGGCGGCGGCATGAGTTACACGCACAGCTGGTTTCGTCGCGAGCGCCTGATGATCGCGGCGCGCGCCTGCGGCGCTGCCGCCCGCCTGATCGAGGAGGCGACCGCCTGGGCGAAGCAGCGCGAGGTGAGCGGCGAAAAACTGATCGACAAGCAACTGGTGCAGGCGATGCTGGCCGACAGCGTGACGGACTGGTGGGCGGCCCGCCTGATTACCTTCGAAGCCGCCGAGGCGCACGATCGGGGCGAAGACCTGAAGTCGCTCCACGCGCGCTGCTCCATCGCCAAGCTGCATGCCTCGGAGGCGGCCTACCGCATCGCTGACCGCGCCGTCCAGATCTTCGGCGGCCGCGGCTACATGCGCGAGAACTGCGCCGAACGCTTCAGCCGCGAGATCCGCGTCGACCGGATCTGGGAGGGCGCCAGCGAAGTGCAGCGCCTGATCATCGCCCGCGCCTTGCGCAAGCGCGGATTGGAGGGCATGTAGTTGCGGGTCCGCGGCCTCGTCGTCGTCCTGCGGGCGCTGCGGTAATCCGCCCGCCTGATCGACGTCGGCGCGTTCCGGCCGCGCTGGTGGCGAAGCGAAAACCCGAATAAGGATAAGCCGGAAGAGGAATACGGCAGTGCTGGAAAAAGAGATCATCAGTCTGGTGGAAGCGCAGCGCGAGCAGCATTCCCTGGCGCGCGAGTTTTACACGGATCCCGACATCTACGAGCGGGACATCGAGCGCATTTTCCTGCGCTCCTGGCTGTACGCGGGGCACCAGAGCGAAATTCCCGAACCGGGCGACTGGTTCCTGTTCGATTTCGCCGGTGAGTCGATCATCGTCGCGCGCGGCCTGGACGGGGAAATCCGCGCGATGCTGAACGTCTGCCGGCACCGCGGATCGCGGATCTGCCTCGAACGGAGCGGCTGTTCGAAACGCCTGATTTGCCGTTATCACGGCTGGACCTACGACCTGGACGGCAAGCTGGCCGGCGCGTCGCGCATGAACGAGGATTTCGACAAGTCAGCCATCAGCCTGCGGCGCGTCCACGTCGAGTTGCTGGACGGCCTGATCTTCGTCAACTTCGCCGAGCAGCCGGCCGCCTTCAGCGCCGTCCGCGACGGCCTCGCGGACTGCCTGCGCCCCTACGATCTCGCCAACGCCAGGGTGGCCCACCGCCAGACCTACCCGATCGCGGCCAACTGGAAACTGGCCGTGGAAAATTACTGCGAGTGCTACCACTGCGCACCGGCCCACCCGGAGTATTCGCGCGGCCACAGCCTCGCCCACCACGGCGTTCGGGTGGGTGAACTGTACGAGGCCGTCATGGCGCGGGCGGGCGCCTGCGGGCTCAGCGATCGGACCGTCAACCACCTGTTCCTGGATGCGCCCGGCTTCGGGGCCGACTACGGTTACGACCGCTATCCCCTGATCCGCGACCACGTTACCGGCAGCGACGACGGCCGGCCGGTGGCGCCGCTGCTCGGCAGCATCCGCGATTACGACGGCGGCGCGACCGACCTGCAGGTCGGCCCGGTGACGTTCGGCCTGATGTACTGCGACCACGTGGTCCTGTACCGCTTCACGCCCGTGACAATCGATACCGCGGAGTGCGACATCACCTGGCTGGTGCGCGGCGACGCGGTCGATGGGCGGGATTATGACCGGGACCGCCTGACCTGGCTCTGGGACGTCACCACCCACGCGGACAAGAACATCATCGAACGGAACCAGCAGGGCGTGAACTCGCGGTACTACGTCCCCGGGCCCTTGTCCGGCATGGAGGACTATGCCTGGAGCTTCATGTCCTGGTACCTCGAAACCATGCGCTCGCCGTTGCGGGCGGTGGCCTGAAGGGTGCGGCCGGGAATGGGCACCATGGTCGCGACGGAAGATCAGGGACGGGCAATGTCCCGCGTGGTCGGGCGCGCCTACCTCGAAATCTTCCCCACGCCGACCATCCTGGAGCGGCTGCTGCATCTGCCCCGGCACAGCTACGTCTCCATCACCTGTTCGCCGTCGCTCGGCATCGAGGCCACGCTCGAACTGGCCGAGCGCCTGCGCGCCGAGCCCGGGGAGCGGCGTCTGAAGCTGATTCCGCACGTCGCCGCCCGGATGGTTCGTGACCGCGGCCATCTGCGGGAGATCCTGCAACGGCTGGACGAGCTTCGCGTGGAAAGCGTATTCGTGCCCGGCGGGGACGCCGCCCGTCCGTCCGGCGATTACGATTGTTCGCTCGACCTGTTGCGGGACATGGCCGAGATCGGCCACGCCATCGAGGACGTGGGTGTCGCGGCGCATCCGGAGGGCCATCCCCTCGTGGATGTCGAAGAACTGCTGCGCCTGCTGGCGGCGAAGCAGCCGTATGCGACCTACTTCGTCACCCAGATGTGTTTCGATGCGGATGTACTGGTCCGCTGGCTGCTCGAGGTGCGCGCGGCGGGCGTGACGTTGCCGGCCTGGATCGGTCTGCCCGGCGTGGCGGAGATCCGCAAGCTGCTGGCGCTGTCCCTGCGCATCGGCGTCGGCCGGTCGGTCCGCGTGCTGAACCGGCAGAAGAACCTGGTGCGACGCCTGGTAAGCCCGCGGCCGTACCAGCCGGACGACCTGCTGGCCGGCATCGCCAGGCATCTGGACGACCCCGCGCTGAACATCGACGGTTTCCACCTGTTCAGCTTCAACAACGTCGAGAAGACGGAGCAATGGCGGCAGCAGACCCTGCAGCAGTTGCTGGCCGCGGAGGCGCAGGCAAATGGCTGACCGGCGCCGCGGCAGAGAGGCCCGCCGGGCCGCGCCTCCGGCCGCGGCGGCCGTGCGTCCGGGCCTGCCGGGTGGCCGCTATCGCCCGCTGACCGCGGCCGACGAGCAGAAAATCCACCGGGCCGTCCTGGACGTGCTGGAGAACATCGGCATGGGCGATCCGATCCCGATCCTGCGGGAGCGCGCGCTGGAGCGGGGCTGCCGGATCAACGAGCACAGCCGGTTGTGTTTTCCGCGCGCGCTAGTGGAGGACGTCATCGCCGGCACGCCGAAGGACATCCGGTTCCTGGGGCGCGACCCGCAACACGACCTCGAGATCGGCGGCGAGCGCGTCCACACCTACGGCAGCGGCGAGGAAGCGGTGGTCAGCGCCGCCGCGGCGCAGATGGTCAACTTCTACGGCCTCCCCAGCTCGGTCGGCGCGGGCATGACCGACGCCAAGTCGCCGGACTGCCAGGCGGGCTACGAAAAGGCGTTGGCCGTGGCGCTGGCGGCGCACGCGGGCTGCAACAACATCTCGGAATCGGCCGGCATGCTCGGCAGCCTGATGGCGCTGTCGCTGGAAGCCATGGTCATCGACAACGACATGCTGGGCTCCGTACTGCGGACGGTTCGTGGTGTCGAGGTGAACGACGAGACCCTGTCGCTCGACGTGATCCGCCAGGTGGTGCATGGCGAAGGGCACTACCTGCGCACCGAGCAGACGCTGGGCCTGATGCGCACCGAATACGAGTACCCGGCGCTGGCCGATCGTTCGACGCCGGGCGAGTGGGAGGCGGAGGGGTCCCCGGACATCCGGGAGCGTGCCGGTAAGCGGGTCCGGGAGATCCTGTCGACGCATTACCCCGAATACATCGACCCGGTCGTCGACCGCAAAACCCGCGACACCTTTCCCATTCTGCTACCGCAGGAATTCATGCGGCCCGGCAACAAACGGTGGTGAACGATGAGCAAGTTGCCTGACCAGGAAACCGCCGCAGGCCGCCGCAAGGCCAGCCGCGCGGGCGGGCGTCGCGCACGGCATGCGCAGCGCGCTGCGGGCACGGAAGGAAGCGTCGTCCGGCCGGGCATGACCGGCGGCGTGTACCGCCCGCTGAGCGAGAGCGACATGCGGCGGATCTACGACACGGCCCTCGACATACTCGCCGATATCGGCATCGCCGACCCGATCCCGGAAATTCTCCATTACGCGCTGCCCGGCGGCTGCGAACTGGACGACGACGGCCGGCTGCGCTTCCCGCGGGCCCTGGTCGAGGACCTGATCGATATCTCCGCGAAGAGTTACGTGGCCTACGGCGTGGACCCGGCGTTCGACTGCGAGGTTACCGCCGAGCGGGTGTATTTCAGCACCTCGGGCGAGTCGGTCAGCATTCTCGACTACGAGGAGCGCAGCTACCGGCCGACCCGGCTGGTCGACCTGTACGACGCGGCCCGCCTGGCCGACACGCTGGAGCACGTGCACATGTTCGGGCAGCCGTTCATCGCGGCCGAGTACAGCGAGGACATCTACGTCCACGACCTGAACATCGCCTACGCCGAGCTGGCCGGCACGCGCAAGCACTTTGCGCTGGGCATTGCCGAGGTCGATCACGTCGATCCATTGATCGCGCTGTTCGACGCTTACCTGGGCGAGGAGGGC
>CALKKN010000029.1 GCA_937995275.1 uncultured Lysobacterales bacterium
CGGTGGAGGGGGAGATCGAACTCCATATCCGCCACGTCGAGGGCGGGGACTTCACCGGGTATGTCTTCGACGACTTGCAGGAGCGCGACATTCTGCGGTTCGAGGGTCCGCTCGGCACTTTTTTCGTGCGCAACGACATACCCGACCGGCCGCTGATCATGATGGGGGGCGGAACCGGGTTCGCGCCGCTCAAGTCGATGATCGAAAACCTGCTCGAGCTCGGCGACCGGCGCATCATCCACCTGTACTGGGGCGCGCGGACAGCGGACGAATTGTACCTCGACGAATTGCCGGAGAAGTGGGCCCGGGAGCACGGGCACATCTCCTATCGCCGTGCACTCTCCGACGCTGGCGCGGGCGGGACCCCGGACGCCTTCCGGGGCCTCGTCCACGAGGCCGTCATCGCCGATCACCCCGACCTGTCGGGATTCGACATGTACATGGGCGGGCCGCCCGGGATGATCGAAACCGCGAAGAAAGTCTTCGTCCAGCACGCGCTGCCGGAGGACCGGATGTTTTACGATTCCTTCGAATTCGGGCTGGACGTGCCGGTGCGGGTTCTGGCCAGGCCTCACTAAGGCTGCGCGGGCGGCTCCAGTCTGGCCAGATCGCCGGGCAGCGGCAGCGGCTCCTTGCCCTGGTTCATTCGCAGGGCGTTGCGGAAACAGGCCATGGCGACCTCGAGTTCCCCCTTGCGCTCAAGTAACTGGCCGAGGGCATCGTAACCGCTCACGGTCGGCTCGATTTCGAGGCTGCGGATCATGTGGTGCCGGGCCTTGCCCCATAACTCCTCGCGCGCGCACAGCCGCCCCAGGGCCAGGTGGAGCCACGGGTCGTCGGGGTGGTCCTCCAGCCATTTTTCACACTGCTTGAGGCGGCGGTTGGCGTCGTCCGCCCCCACCTCTGCGTAAGGGATCAGCAGCTTCGATACCCACTGCGTCTTCAAGCAGTTGCGCAGCACTTCCTCGGTTAATTCGGGCGCCCCGAGGCGCAGCGCCTGGTCGGCAAATGCCCCGGCCACGTCCGGGGCGCGCTGCATCGGGCGAGGCAGGGCCCGGAACCGCGCCTGCAGGTCCTCCGTCACACGACTTTCCCGCAGACCGGCGGCCGCGGCCTCGCGGCGCAAGGCTTCGGCGCGCTCGTCGTCGAGCAGACCGGCCTTGCGCATGGCCGGCAACAGCTTGAGCAGTGGCTCCCAGTCGCCCAGTTCCCGGTAACACCGCGCCAGCATGTCGAGCACCTGTGGATGCCGGCGGCGCCGTGCCTGCAGATTTTCGAGCACCGGCCTGGCAGCTTCGTACTGGCCGTTCGACATCAGGATCCTGGCACGCGTCAACTCGACCAGGAATTTCTGCTTGGCGTTGCGGGTGTCCGCCTGCTCCAGGTACCACTCGGCCCGGTCCGCTGCATCCTGGCCGTCGGCGGCTTCGGCTGCGGCCAGGTAGCGGGCGGTGCTGCGGCCCTCGGGGCCGACGGATTTCTGCAGGGCCCGCTCAGCCGTGCTCCAGTCACCTTCGGTCAGCGCCAGCAAGCCCTTTTCCAGTTGCGCCAGGGCCCGCTGTTCCCGAATCCGGCGTGCCGTTTCGGCGGGCATCCGCCACAGCCGCACCAGGAACCAGGCCAGCAGCCAGATCACGAGCACGCCGCCGGTAAGCACCAGGACGCTGGTTTCGACGGTCCAGCCGCGAAAATGAATCTGCACCAGCCCCGGATCGGCCTTGAAGACCGGAGCGACGGCCGCGGCCAGGAGCGCCAGGACCAGCGCAACGAGGACCAGGAAGGACTTCTTCATCCGCTGTCTTCCCGGTCCTGGCTCCCCGTCTCGGCCGCGCCGTCACCACCATCAGCGGGCTCCGGCCCGTCCCCTGGGGCTTCCGCCGCCTCCGCACCAACCGGGCTGCTCTCCGCCCGCAGCGGGACGGCCGCCGGTGGCGTCCCGGCGCCGGCCGCCCGGATCCTCCGCAGGGTCGACCAGGGCCCGGTGATGTCCGGTAGGGCGGCGTCCACGTCGAGCGCCGCGAGGTCCGCTATCCCTGCCGCTACGGAATCCACGCGGCTGTCGGTGGGGTCGAACCAGGTATCGATAGATTCCTGCACGCGGGCCAGGGCGCCGCGGAATGCGTCCTGATCGAGGCGCATCAGGGCAAGGTGGGCGACTTCCAACTGCAGCCAGAGACGCTGGCGGACGTAGTCCTTTTCCTGCAGGCTGACCTGGCTGAAGTCGTCCTCGTCGCTGCGCCGCACCGTCACCAGACTGGCAAACACGCCCGTCAGCTTCGCCCACCAGCCGTCGTCCTCAGCGGGCGTGGCGGCCTCCGGTGCTTCTCCCTCCCCCTTGAATGGCAGATTTCCGATGGCCGACTGGATGGCGTCCAGCTCGGCAGCCACGCTCACGTAGTCGGGAATGTCCACTGCCGCCAGCGCCTGCCGCGCGGCGGCGATGTCCTGCCGCACCTCGAAATACGCCGGGCTGTCCATTGCGGCGAGATGCCGGTCGGCCACCTCCAGCGCCCGGTCGGCCGCTGCCGGGTCTGCAAACAACTGCAGCCGTTCGCTCGCGAGGCGCAGGAGATAGTCCACCTCGGCGACGTCGAGTTCGCCGCCCGCATCCAGCCGCGACCCGGGCGTGGCGGACAATGCCGCCTCCATCGCCGCCAGCCGGTCGTGCATCGTGTCTGCCTCGGCCTGCAGCGACTGCGCCATGGCCGCCTGTTCGCGGATCGTGCGCTCCGCGCGTTCGAGTTGCGCCCGGTCCGCCGCCAGCCGGCCTTCGAGCGCGGTCAATTGCGCGCGGTCGTCCGCCGAGGCCAGTGCGTCCAGTTCGTCCCGGACCTGGTTCAGTTTGAGCGAGAGTTCGCTGTCGCTGCGTTCGAGGCGGTCGATTTCGGCGAACACGCGCGCCTCGTCCTGTCCCCGTGACGTTTGATCCTGCCACCACATCCACGCCGTGCCGGCCAACGCGGCGACGGCGATCAGCAGCGCCAGTGACGCGGCCAACGAGCCGGTCCGGCGCGGCTTGCGCCGTGGCTCCTCGGCGCCATGCTCTGGCGGATCCGGTGTGTCCGTCTCGATTCGTGGTATCTCGCTGTTCACCCCATTCAACCTGTGATTTTTCGGGAGGAAACCATGATGCTAACGAAAAGGCTGCCGCACTTCATCACTGGCACCCGTTTTGCTGATTTGGAGCCTGATTCAGAACAGCGCCCTGATCGCGGCCAGAATGGCACCGTTGCCGGGGCCGCCGGCCAGATGGATCTGCGACGGGCCGTACGCCCTGGCGAGGCGCTGCAGCCGCTCCGATATGACCACCCAGTCGCCCCGGCAGATCTGGAACCAGGTGGCCGGCGGCAGGCGCTGCGACAGGGCCGTCATCGCGTTGCCGCTGGTCCAAACCGAAATCAGGCCGGAGGCCTCCGCCAGCGTTGACAATGCGTCCCGGTCCAGCGCGGCCGGCAGCGGTTTGTAGACCATGATGAAGCGGGTTCGCCAGCCGAGCCGGGCCAGCCCGTCGGCCAGCGCCTCGCGCCCTCCCGGCGCGGCCATGATGAAGGCCGTCCGCTCGTCCGGGTCCACCGCCGATTCGCGGGCCAGGGTGTCCAGCAGTGCTTCGCTCGTGTACCCGCTGCGTGCCGTCACGTCCACCTGGACGCCGCCCGCCTTGAGCGCCCTGGCAGTGGCCGGCCCGATGGCGGCGACCCGGGCCCGCCACAGCCCTTCGCGCGGAATCTGAGGCAGTCCCATCGCCACGGCACGGGGGCTGGTGAATACCAGCAGGTCAGAGGGCTGCGCCGCCTCCAGTTCCGCGAACGCTTCCGGCGCCTCGGCCCGGGCTTCCAGGGGATGGTAGTCGAACGCCGGCTGGACAACCGCCTCCAGCCCCAGCGGGGCGAGCATGGCCGCCAGTTCCTCGGCCTCGTGCCGCGGCCGCGAGATGAGTACGTGCGAAAACGTCATGTCCGCCGTCAGGACAGCGCCGCGATTATGCGGTCGGCGCCCTGGCCGAGCAGATCCCGGGCCACCTCTTCCGCGATCCGTTCCACGTCGGCCGCCGGGCCCTCGGACTGCGACCGCAACAGCCGGCTGCCG
>CALKKN010000030.1 GCA_937995275.1 uncultured Lysobacterales bacterium
CCGCGGCATCGTGCTGTCGGGCGGGCCGGAGTCGGTCCATGCCGAGGACGGCCCGCAGGTGCCCGCGATCTGCTTCGAACTGGATGTGCCGGTCCTGGGGATCTGTTACGGCCTGCACACCATGGCCGCGCAGCTTGGCGGTACGGTCGAGCCTTCCGAACTCAAGGAGTTCGGGTACGCGCGCGTGACCGTAAGCCAGCCCTCGCGGCTCCTCGATTCCATCGAGGACCACATCGACGTCCGGGGACGCCCTGAACTGGACGTCTGGATGAGCCACGGGGACAAGGTGGTCGAACTGCCGCCCGGGTTCGAAATCGTCGCCAGCACGGCTTCGGCGCCGGTGGCGGCCATGGCCGACGACGGCCGGGGATTCTACGGTATCCAGTTCCATCCCGAGGTCACCCACACGGCGCAGGGCCAACGTGTTCTCGAGCGCTTCGTGCACGTAATCTGCGGGTGCGAAGAGGCTTGGACCCCGGAGAACATCATTCGCGACAGCATCGCCCGGGCCCGCGAGCAGGTCGGCGACGGCCACGTGGTCCTGGGCTTGTCCGGCGGCGTGGACTCGAGCGTCGTGGCGGCGCTGCTGCACCGCGCGCTGGGCGATCAGCTGACCTGCATTTTCGTCGACACGGGCCTGCTGCGTTACGAGGAGCCCGAGCAGGTCATGGCGACGTTCGCCCGCCACATGGGCGTCCACGTGATCAAGGTGGACGCCCGCAGACGGTTTCTGGAGGCCCTGCGTGGTGTCACCGATCCGGAGGAAAAGCGGAAGGTGATCGGGCGCCTGTTCATCGAGGTCTTTGAAGAGCAGGCGAAGGCGATCGGCGATGCCCGCTGGCTGGCCCAGGGCACGATCTATCCCGACGTCATCGAGTCGGCCGGCAGCAAAACGGGTAAGGCTCACGTCATCAAGTCGCACCACAACGTCGGCGGACTTCCGGATTACATGGAACTCGAATTGCTCGAACCGTTGCGGGAACTGTTCAAGGACGAGGTTCGCAAGATCGGCATCGAACTGGGGCTGCCGCGCGAGATGGTATACCGGCACCCGTTCCCGGGGCCCGGTTTGGGCGTGCGGGTGCTGGGCGAAGTGAAGGAGGAATACCTGGACCTGCTGGCCAGGGCGGACCACATCTTCATCCAGGAGTTGATGGCGGAGGCGCTGTACGATCAGGTCAGCCAGGCCTTCGCCGTGTTCCTGCCGGTCAGGTCGGTCGGTGTGACGGGTGATCAGCGCCGGTACGAGTACGTTATCGCGCTGCGGGCGGTGGAAACGATCGATTTTATGACCGCCCGCTGGGCTCCGCTACCTTACGAGTTCCTGGAAAGGGTCTCGCTAAGAATCGCAAATGAAATCAATGGAATATCAAGAATAGTTTATGATATTTCTGGGAAACCGCCCGCGACGATCGAGTGGGAGTGAGCGGGGTTGGGGCAGGCCGTCGATATCACCCGGCTCGTCAATTCCGCCGTCAGACGTACCTTGACGGGCGAGGGCGGCAAGACTGCCGGGTGACGTGACCGACGCCAACGCGCAACAGGCGGCGGACGCCCGCTGGATGGGCCGGGCCCTGGATCTCGCCAGACGCGCCGAAGCGGCCGGGGAGGTGCCGGTCGGGGCCGTCGTCGTCTGCCAGGGCGAGGTCGTTGGCGAGGGCTGGAACCGCACGATCGACCTGAACGACCCGACGGCGCACGCGGAGATCATCGCGCTGCGTGCGGCCGGGCAGCGGCTCGGCAATTACCGCCTGCCGGGATGCACGCTCTACGTCACGCTCGAACCCTGCTGCATGTGCGCCGGCGCGATGATCCATGCGCGGCTGGAACGGGTGGTCTTCGGCGCCCTCGATCCAAAAACGGGCGCCGCGGGCAGCCGCTTCTCGGTGCTCGTCGACCCGGGACACAATCACTCCCTGGCCGTCACCTCCGGGTGCCTCGCCGATGAATGCGGAAGCCGACTGCGCGCGTTCTTCAGACGCCGGCGTGTCCAACAGGCGCCGGACCCCGCCGGGGGCGCGCGTGACGACGGCTGACGGATTTAGCCTGCTGTTGGCCGCCGGTCGGCGACCTCTGTAGCGCGAAGGGCCTCAGGCGGCGCGGTAGAGAATCCGGCGCGCGAACAGGAAGTTGATCAGCATCCCGGCGCCGGTGCCGCCCGCCACCGCCAACCAGGGGTGCCCCCGGAACAGCGCGAACAGAGTCACCAGCAGAGCGTAAACGCCGTAGTTGACCAGGCCGCCAGTGGTCATCGCGCCCAGATAGAGGAACCACTCTGTCGTCAGCCGCCGACTCGCCGGTGATGCGGTTCGGAAGGTGAACAGGCGGTTCCCCATCCAGGTGAAGGTCGCGGCCGCGATAAACGAAAAAACACGCGCGGAATAGAGATCGAGGCCGTAGCGCCGCAGCAGGTAAAGCACCCCCACGTCGACGAAAAAACCGGCGGCGCCGATAATGGCGAACCTCGAAAACTGGGCGGACAGAGTCATTCCCGGCGCAGCGGTTTGACTTGCAGGTAGCGGAATCGCTTGGTTTCCAGGCGCCCCGTGGCGGAGGTGTGGAGCAGCGTGCCCATGACCAGGCACAGCACCGCCATGGTGTAGCCGCCGACGGCCACGATCAGGCTGGGGAATTTCAGGACCAGGCCGGTGGCGAAGTACTCGAGCAGTACCGGCACGAACAGGACCGTGGCCGCGATGAAAAAGAGCACGGCGAAGATCAGGAAAAACCGCAGCGGCCGTTCGAGCACGAACAGCCGCAGGATCGTTCCGAGAATATAGAGGCCGTCGGACCAGGTATTCAGTTTGCTGGCGGAACCCTCCGGGCGGGCGAAGTAGGGTGTCCCCACTTCCTGCACGGGCAGCCGCAATTGCAGGGCGTGGACCGTCAGTTCGGTCTCGATCCCGAAGTGCTCGGTCATGGCCGGAAACGACTTGACGAAGCGCCGGGACATGACCCGGTAACCGGACAGGATGTCGGTCATCTGCCGTCCGAAAATCCACGCCACGGCGCCGGTCAGCAGGCGATTGCCGGCGCGGTGACCGGCGCGATAGGCTGCCTTGTCCGCCGTCTCCCGCCTCGCGACGACCATGTCCAGCGACTGGCTGACCAGTGTATCGACCATCAGCGGGGCGCTGGCGGCATCGTAGGTCGCGTCCCCGTCGACCATCAGGTAGACGTCGCCCTCGATTTCGGCAAACATCCGCCGCACGACGCTGCCCTTGCCCTGGCGGTGCTCGAACCACACCTCGGCGCCGGCGGCGCGGGCTTCCTCCACGGTTGCATCGGTGGAGTTGTTGTCGAACACGCAGATGCGGGCCTCCGGGAGCGCGGCCCGGAAGTCGCTCACGACGCGGCCGATGGTAGCGGCCTCGTTGTAGCAGG
>CALKKN010000031.1 GCA_937995275.1 uncultured Lysobacterales bacterium
TGAAACCGGTCATGCTGCTCTCCTCACAGTATCCAGTCGAGCGAGGTGCCGACCCATTGCAGGATGGTCGCCACCATGCCGACCACGCCCGCGTTCTCCGTATGGATGTATACGGTCGCCGCCAGGCCGACGTTCATGAGGTCTTCCGGGAACGCCTCCGGAATCTCGACGTAGACCAGCCAGTTACGGGTCATTTTCTGTCCCTGGAGCGATGGAAGCTGACCGCTGACCACAACCTGACCATCGCCGATCGCGGAAGGCACCGCAATGACTCTCGAAGTGAACACCTGGCCCGGCAGGGCCGGGAAGTTGATTTTGGCCACGTCGCCCGCGCTGATCGCCGGCAGGGCCTTTTGCTGAATCATCGCGACGATGACCAGCGCGCTCGTGTCCACGAAGGTCATCACGGACCGCGAAGGCGACACTTCCATGCCGCTTTCCAGAAACATCCGGGGCACCATGCCCGGGCCGGGCGCCCTGACAACGGTGTTGGCGAGGTCGAACCGGGCGCTCTCGAGTTGAGCCGAGAGCTGTTCCACCTCGGCTTCGGTCTGCTCGACCTGGAAAGCGGTGCCGGCATCCGCTTCGGCCAGTTGGCGATATTGCTCCAGGCGCAACGTGGCCAGTTCGATGCGCGCATTGAGGTCGTCCACGCGGGCCCTGTAGGCGGTGGGATCGATTTCGAACAGAACAGCGTCCTTCGCGACGATCACATTGGGCTGAGCCTGCACCGACACGATCCGGCCACTGACCGACGGGGCGATTTCAACGATGCGGCCGGTAATCAGCGCCTGCGAACTCGAGGGGGTCAGTCCCTGCAGGCCGACCAGAAAACCGGTCAGGATGATCACGCCGATCACCAGGCAGATAATCTGCGACACCCGGTTCCACGGCAACCACTTGAACTTGAAGAACAGCAGATAGATCAGGGCGAGGTAGAGGCAGGTGACGATGAGCATATGCTATTCCTCGTGATGACCTTCGGAACTCGGAAAACCGGCGTTGTCCCGCGCCCAACGCAGCCCGGAAATCTGCCGGCCGGGCGTTCCCGACCGGCTCTCGCGTCAATTGAATTCGTAACCGATCAGGAAACCGAAGAACGTGGCATCGATCGCCGCGTATTCACCCATGAATCCGTTGCTATCCGAATAGTCTATGCCCCATACCCTCGCTCCGAGACCGAGGCGGTTGTCATTGGAAAACCGGCGGGCGAACATGGCCTGCAATGTCCACGGCCAGTCGGATTCGCCATAACCGAGCGTGCCGTAGAACTGGAAATCCCATTTCTCACTGATTCGGCTGAAAGTCTTCACACCGACGAACGCGTCCCACCAGCTGGGCCCGAACTCGACCGGCTCCTGCGGAAAGGGTGGATCGAGGGGCAGTTCCGGCCCGTTGATGTTGGGCGTCAGCCTCAGTTCGATGTCCATGTAGCGGGCGCCGGCCACCAACGCCGTGCTGTTCAGGCCGTCGAAGCGGTAGTTGTAGGCCGTTTCCAGGATGTTGATCGTCATCTTGGTCGACATCGTGGAGTCCGGGGGCGGCAGCGGTGTCGGGTCCGGTTTGAGGCGCAGGTAGGTGTAATCGATCGCTACCGCGTGATGTCCTTTGCCAAACTCTGCAAAGACGGACCCGCCGAAGTCGAAGTCCGACAGTATGTCGCTGAAACTGACATCCAGATCCTGATCGTAGCCTGCCAACGTGGCCGAGCCGTCGATCCCCACGGTCCACAGGTAGGGCGCGATCTTCCAGTCCCAGCTATTCGAATCCTGTGCCGCTGCGGGGCCCGACACAAGCAAGAGGAGAAAACAGATCATTCCGGGGGCTTTCATGGCTTATTGTCTCCTGTCCGGGAAAGTGTTCTTATCACACTATCCTAAAGAAACTCGCGAAATATGGCCATCCCGTTACCCCCCTGAGACGGTTCGGCAATCTTGCACTTTGCCCAAGGTCATGTGACGAACACGCAGCGATCGCCAACAGGGGCCGGTAGTGCTAGGTTCGGTGAGGATGGGGCACCATCAACCCAAATGGCTTCAATACCCAACATGAGGAGCTGACCCATGAGAATTCGCCATCTTCTGATCCTGGCCCTGATCTTCAGCGGCCACCTCTGGGCCGCCGGCGGCGAGGTCGACGACCCGGTCGGCATCGCCCCCGACCGCTACGTGTACTACCCGGGCACCGAACCGCTGCCGGAGGACGAAATCCGCATCATCGCCTGCGGCACCGGCATGCCGGACGCACGCCGCCTGCAGGCCTCGGCCTGCTTCCTGGTCGAACTGGGCAACGGCGACAAGTTCGTGTTCGACCTGGGCACCGGCGCCATGCGCAACATCAACTCGCTGATGATCCCGTTCGAGTTCCTGACCAAGATCTTCCTGACCCACCTGCACACCGACCACTGGTCGGACCTGATCGCCATGTGGGCCGGCGGCTGGACGGCCGGCAGGCCCGGGCCGCTCGAAGTCTGGGGGCCCAGCGGCACGCGCGAGGACATGGGCACGAAGTACGCGGTCGAGCACATGCTGAAGGCCTTCAACTGGGACAAGATGACGCGCTCGGTGCAGATCACGCCGGCCGCGGGCGAGATCATCGTCCACGAGTTCGACTACCGCGGCGAGAACCAGGTGGTCTACGAGGAGAACGGCGTCGTGATCCGCAGCATCCCGGCCATCCACACCGGTGACGGCCCGGTCAGCTTCATCCTGGAATGGGCCGGCCTGAAGATCGTCATCGGCGGCGACACCTTCCCGAACACCTGGTTCCTGAAGTACGCCACGGACGCCGACTGGGTGGTCCACGAGGCCTTCATGACGCCCGAGCAGTTCGTGAAGTACTACGGCCAGCCGCCGCAGCTCGCCTGGCGCGCCTGTTGCGCATTCCACACCTCGCCGCAGGGCTTCGGCAAGGTGATGAGCACTATCAAGCCCCGGCACGCGGTGGCCTACCATTTCTACACGGAAGAGATCATCCGCTACGACGTCTACCGGGGCATCCGCGAAACCTACGACGGGCCGCTGTCCCTGGCCACCGACATGATGGTCTGGAACATCACCAAAGACGAGATCACCGAGCGCATGGGCGTCTCGCCCGATGCGGCATTCGCTGTCGAGGGCCCGACCGAGCAGCCCGGCCCCGACCCGACCCGCAAGTCCGAGTTCACCGACTGGACGCTCAAGGCGCGCTGGGACGAGGGCATCCAGCCGGCGCAGAAGGAAATGCTGGACCGGCACATGGAGAAATACGGCCTGCAGGACCAGGATTGGCGGAAGGAGTACCAGAAGTGACAAGACTTTTGATGCTTCGGAGCGCCGACAGGTTCGACGCCATCACGTCGAAATAACCGCCCTGCGCCGGGCGGTTCGCAGCCGTGTCGAACACCACGGATTCGACGCCCGATTCGCGCAGTTTCCCGGCCGTCTCCACCAGTGGTTCGGCCTCCCAGATCAGCAGCGTGGCCGGGTGCTCCCGCAGCAGGTTCTGGAAATCCAGCCAGGCCTTAACGCCGGGCACTTCGCCGGGCTCCCAGTGCAGGCTGCGGCCGTTGATGCCATAGCGATGCTGGAGGTACTGGTAGACGGGGTGCGAGAAGATCACCGGCGCGCCCTGCAGGCCGTCGAAGGCCTGCTGCAGGTCGCGGTCAAACTGCGCCAGCCGCTGCTCGAGCTCGGCCAGCCGACCCGCAATGTCCGCTGCCTGCTGGGGCCGTAGCTCCGACAGTGCCCCGGCGATCGCCCGTGCCTGTTCCGCGGCCAGCTCCGAATCCAGCCAGGTCGTGAACGCCGTACCGGCGTGGGAATGCTCGCCCTCCGGGCCGTGCTGGTGGACGGTGGCCTCCTCCAGCGGCAGCAGCCGCGCCTCCAGGCCCGCCGTGGTATCCAGCAGCCGGTCCTGCGGCACGGTGACGAACGCGAGCCAGCTCTCGTAGCCGGCCCCGTTCAGCAGCACCAGATCGGCCGCCTGCAGTTCGGCGGCCTGCCCGCCGTCCGGCACCCAGAGAGCCGGGTCGCCCTCGATCGCGGGGAAACGCAGGTCGATCGAATCCCCCGCCAGTTCACCGGCGAAGAAGTACAGGGGGTAATTCGCGGCAATAACCACGGGCCGCCCCTCGTCCGCGGCCGCCCCGGCCGGTGTCGGTGACTCGCCGGTGCAGGCGGCCAAACAAGCGGCCAGAGCTACCAAAAGGAAGAGTCGTTTCATATCACCCTCAGAAAGTAACCAGCGCCAACAGCAACTGCGTGGCGTACGCCCGCACCGCCCAGGTAATCAGGGCCGCCAGCAGCAGGCTGCCGGCGAACACGAACGCGATCTCGGACGCCACCAGCACCGCGATGAAACCGCGCGCGGCACCCATGCGCCGGAGCGTGAAGAACTCGCCACGCCTCAGCTGCTGTGACAGCAGGAAGACCAGCGTGATGACGGCCACGGTGGCCAGGCTGAGCATGACGAGACCGAGCACCACGTAATTCTGCACGGTAAACACCGTCTCCAGCAGGTCGCCCAGGACCGCGCGCGGAACGACGAGCTGCTCCTGTACGCCCTCCTCGGCGTAGCGCCCGCGCAGCAGGGTGCCGCTCTTGTCGTCGGGCGGGACTGCGATTACGGCGCTGAGCGGAAAGCCCGAGGTGTTGCCGTGGAAATGGAACTCTCGGACGTTATCGGGGGTGATCTCGTTGTACTGCACCAGCGAGGCGTTCGCCGTGATCGATTCCTCCGTCCGGCTCAACACCGCGCCGCTCGCGCCCGCCTGTGCCAGGTCCTGGTGCCCGTGCCCCAGCCCGTCGATGACCCAGGCGGTGCGCACGTCGACGAAGATGGCCTCGTCGTCCGGCGTGCCGCTGGGCTCCAGCACGCCCACCACAGGCATTTTGAGGGGATAGACACCCGCCAGGTCGAAAACCGTTTCGGGGGACGAAACCAGGCTCCCGCCGGCCCCGACACCCTGCCTGTGGGCGACATCGGCGCCGATCACGCATTCCCCGAGCAGCCCCATCATCCGGCCCTCGGCCAGTTCGAGCCCCCGAAACGCCAAGTAGTCCAGACTGGTACCCACGATCGGCGAGCCCCGGCTCTGAAAGCGTGTGTACAGGGGAATCGCCTCGGCCAGGCCCGAGTTGCGCACTTCCTCGAAGACCGCGTAGGAAATCTCGGGCGGCCGCTCCGCGTGGAAGTACAACGCGTTGAGCACCAGCTCCAGTTCGCTCCCGCGGGCGCCGACCAGCAGCGGCGTTAGTTCCGCGCGGGCCGTCAGCGCGGCGGCGCTGTCGGCAACCAGCAGGCGGGTAGCGGCGGGCAGGAACATCATCAGGGTGACCGCGGCTACCAATACCGCGGTCTTGAAGCGGTGATAGGCGAGGTAACGCCAACCGAGTGTCAGCGCACCCTTCACGGCGCACGCCCCTCGCCAACCCCGTCGACCTCGGCGAGTTCGGAAAAATCGACGACGCGCCCGAAGGCGGCCAGCAGGCTGCGGTCATGGGTGACCATCAGCAGGGTGCTGCCGTGGTCCTGGGCCTGCCGGATCAGCAGGTCGACCACGTTCTGCTTGTTGGCCTGGTCGAGGTTGCCGGTGGGCTCGTCGGCCAGGATCAGGCCGGGCCGGTTCAGCATCGCCCGGCACACCGCCACCCGCTGACGTTCGCCGTGGGACAGTCGCGCCGGCCGCTCATCCGCCTTGTCTTCCAGGCCGACACTGGCCAGCAGCTCGGCGGCGCGCTGCCGGCCTTCCGCCAGCGGCCCGGCGGCCGGGTCGATCAGCCGCGGCAGCACCACGTTTTCCGCCACCGTCAGATAGTCGAGCAACTCGAAGGCCTGGAACACCTGGCCGATGCGGTCGATGCGGAAGCGCCGGCGGGCGGACTCGCCCAGGCGGTTGATCGCCTGGTCACCGATTTCGATCTCGCCCCGGTCCGGCAGCAGGATGCCGGCAACCAGGCTCAGCAGCGTGGTCTTGCCCGAGCCCGAGGGGCCGACCACCGCGACACATTCACCCGCCGGCACTTCCAGCGCGTCGATACGCATGCCGAAGCCCCGCGCGCCCGGGTAACGGAAATGCAGCCCTGAGATCCGCACGCCAGCCATCGCCGCTCAGAGACGCTCCTCCTGCAGGATTTCGAGGCCCGTCAGTTTCCAGCTGCCGTCCCGGTCCTCGACCGTCACGTTGGCGTGGTAGCCGTTGACCCGCTGGTGGATGTGCCCCCAGTGGCCGACGGAACCGGCAACATTCCAGCGGGCCTCGACGGTCAGCGCATTGCCCTCGACCCCGGCCAGCCGCGTGTCGAGCATCTCGATGTCCTTGACCCTGACCTGCGCGCCGCCCTGGTTGGCCAGTTCCAGCCCCTTGCGGGTCTCCAGGTACACCTCGGCCAGCAACTCGCCGGCCACGCTTCTCGCCAGCACATCGTAGACGGCTTCCTCGCCGCGGTAGTCGAAGGCCCGGTAGACGTTGTGCAGCAGGTCGCCCATCAGGGCCTGGAGGCGCTCGGAATCGAGGCGTACGCTCTGCCAGGCGTAGGCCGAACCCACCGTCAGGCCCAGCGAAATCACGGCGGCCATGAGGCCGGCCGCCGGCGCGCGACGCTCCGCTCTCCATCCGCGGATGCTGCGAGCCAGCAGCACCAGCGTCAGGATGCCGAACACCCACTGCCCCCAGCGCGTCAGGCGCTGCAGCAGGGTGGGCGGCCGCCGGATGTCGACCAGGGTCGGCATTTCGGGAAATTTCAGGAAATTGTCCCAGCGCAGGGTGGTGAAATCGGGCTCCAGGAAGGTCGGCAACGGACCGGCCTGGTCCACCGTGGAAGCGGGCACCAGCTGCATGCGCTCGCTGAACAGGTCCCAGTCCATCTCCACGACCTGCGGCAGGCCCTCGGTCGGGAACACGTAGATCACGCCCACGGTGGCCGGCAGCACATCGATGTCCTGGCCGTCCACCACGACACTGCTGCGCAGGGTGCGCTGCAGGAAATTGACCCGGTCGATCGTGCCTTCCACGGCCTGGCCGTCGATCGTCACCGCGAAGTGGTCATCCAGGAAAGCGACAATGCCCGCCTTCACGGCCTCCTGCATTTCGGGGGTAATGACCTCCACCCCGTCCAGGCCGAGGTCGGTCCAGCGCTGAACGTCTTTCGGCCGGACGATGATCTCCTTGCGTACCTCGTAGGGCTCGATGTACAGGAATCCCGCCATCGGCGAAAAATACTGGCGGCGCAGGGCGCGGGTCCCGAAGCGCGAATACCAGGGGTCGTCCCAGTCGAGTTCCACGGTATAGCCGCTGGCCAGGAAGCGGAAATCGTTGACGGCGACGTCCCGGTGGTACAACACGAAGCCGATCGAGGCGGCGCCGGTAACGGAAGGAGCGACCAGCGTCAACGTGTCCGGCTGTTCGTCGAAGGGGTAGATCAGCGTGGCCGCGATGACGATCTCCGGCTCCTCGTCCTCGGACGACAGCGGCTCGCCCGTCACCGGGTCACGTGTAACCCGGGTTTCCGGCCCCATGCGCACCACGAAACCCTGCAGGGGCTCGCCCTCGACCAGTACCGCCAGGTCGCGGCCGAAAAACTCCGCCAGCCGCTGTTCGAGCGGCGCCTCGCCGAAACCCATGTCGCGGAAAATGCCGTCCGGCAACAGGTTGCGGAAGGTTGCAAGATCGCCGCCACCGATCTCGAGTTCGACACGCACCTGGTCCTCCTCCACGAAATACTCCGCAATGGTGGACGCGAACATCGCCTGTGACACAACAATGGCGTCCCCGCGCGCCGCCGGGGGCAGCAGCCCCAGGAAACATGCGGCGATGACAGGCAGGCAGCGCTTAAGGTCCATTGAAGGCGGCGACCGGAGGGCCGAAGGCGACCGCGGCCCTCAGGTAGATCGTCCCGCGGTCGGTGAAACGGCCGGTGACCGGCCCGATGCCCGGCAGCGGCGGCGTCGTGACCGGGGCATCGTCGATCTTGAGGTAATTGAGGGTGACGCTGAGCTTGCGGTCCGCTCTCCATTGCCAGTCGAAGCCGGCGCCCAGCGACCAGATCCGGTCCAGCCTCAGCGTCAGGGTGCGGTTATCGTCGTTGACCATGTCGTTGGTGATGAAACCGCCGATACCGACCCGCCAGCGCTCGGCTACCGGCCGGCTGTAGCTGGCAGACAGGGCGAGGATGTCGTCGTAGTCGACGTCACTCTCGACGATCTGATCGCCATTCACGTAGATTTCGGCCAGGCTGAAATTGCTGAAGTCGGACCACACGGCATCGACGGTAATCGCGCCGCCATCGTCGAACTGGTGATAGACGCCGGCCAGCACGGACTGGGGCTGGGCGCTGCTTACGTCGATGCCGGCGTTGAGCAAACCCGCCGCGTCGAGGATGGCCTCGGTCATGGGGCCCAAACCCGAGAACTTCGCCTGCCCGCTCAGATCCGGCTCGATCTTCGAGCGGTAGGAGAGCCCCACCCGCGTCGTGTCGGAAAACTCATACAGGCCCGACAAGGCCCAGCCCGCCGACCAGCCGTCGGTGTCCACCGTGAGCGTGCCGTCCTCGAGGCCGGGGTCGTTCGGGACGGCCTTGATCTGCTCGTAGGTGGTATAGGTCAGGGCCAGGCTGGCCGCGACCGAAAGCTTGTCGGTCAGCTTGGTCGCCAGGCTCGGAAAGGCGCTGAGGTAGACCAGTTCATACTCCTCGATGAAGTAACGCCCCAGCCAGCCGTCCTCGTAATCGTCGGAAAACCCGGATCCCAGGATCGTAAAACCGAACCAAAGATTATCTCGCACGGGCCTCACCATGTTGCCCGAGGGAATGATCGTCGTATCGCTTTCCTGGGAGCGAAATGCGGGCCCCTCCTCCCCGATCTGGCCTTCCCAGGTGTTGTCGCTGTAAAAGACCATAACCTCACCGCGCATCACCTGGCGGTCGAAGCGGGTCATGGCAGCCGGGTTGGTCGCCGCCACCATGGCATCGTCGGCGGCCGCGGCAATGCCGCTGAGCGTCGGGTACGGTCCCCCGGCAAGCGTACTTCCGGCGACGGCGAGCAAGAGGATCAGGGTGAAGACTCGGGGCAAGGCAAGGACTCCTTTTGCACCGTTCCGAACAACCGCCATTGTGCCAGAACCTGCACGTCGCCGCTGCCCGGATCGATGCGGTGACCTACATCACAGCGTTCGGGCATTCTTCGCGCGATACTGTCGTCAGCACAACATGGTGTTCCGCCCGGGGCGTGATTCCCACTGCCGTGTCGACGGAACACGGAGGGAAGCCGCAATGTTGCAGAAAATAGAATTTCAACTCCCGAACTCCACAGACCCGCTGCCGGTCAAGGGCCGCGGGCTCACCATCCTGAACGATCCGTGGCTGAACAAGGGCACCTCATTCACCCCGGAAGAACGCATCGCTCTGGGCCTCAGCGGCCTGTTGCCGCCCCACAGCGCCGACATGGGAGAACAGGTGATGCGGGTGATGGAGAACTACGCTCGCCTGACCGATCCGCTCGACAAGTACACCTTCCTGATCAGCCTGGCCGACCGCAACGTCACGCTGTTTTACCGGGTGCTGATGAATAACCTGCAGGAGATGACGCCGATCATGTACACGCCCACGGTCGGTTACGCCTGCCAGAAGTTCGGCCACCTCTACCGCAAGAACCGCGGCATGTACATCAGCCTGCGGCACAAAGGCCGCATCGCTCAGGTGCTTTCCAACTGGCCCAGCGAGGAAGTGGACATCATCGTCATTTCAGACGGCAGCCGCATCCTCGGCCTCGGCGACCTCGGCGCCAACGGCATGGGGATACCGATCGGCAAGCTGGTGCTGTACGTGGTCGGCGCCGGCCTGCACCCCGACCGGACGCTGCCCATCCTGCTGGACGTCGGCACCGACAACGAGGAACTGCTGAACGACCCCCTCTACCTCGGCTGCACGCACCGCCGCGTGCACGGCGAGGAGTTCTATGAGATCGTCGACGAGTTCGTGAACGCGGCCACCGAGCGCTGGCCGAACGTGCTGATCCAGTGGGACGACTTCACCAACGACAAGGCGTTCCCTTTGCTGAACCGTTATCGGGACGAGGTCCTGTGCTTCAACGACGACATCCAGGGCACCGGCGCGGTGGCGCTGGCCGGGCTGATTGCGGCCACGCGCATCCGCGACGAGCACCTCTCGGACCAGCGAATCGTGTTCTGCGGCGCGGGTTCGGCCGCGGTGGGCATCGCCGACATGATCTGCGCCGGAATCGCCGACGAGCACAGCCTGACGCAGGAGGAAGCCCGCAAACTGGTCTGGATGGTCGATTCCAAAGGTCTGGTGACGACCACCCGCGACGGCGAACTGCAATCTCACAAGGTGCCTTACGCCCGCGACGAAGAACCGGCCGACACGCTGCTCGAAATCGTGCGGCGGGTGAAGCCCACGGTCCTGATCGGGGCCAGCGGCCAACCCCGCACCTTTACGGAACCGGTCGTCAAGGCCATGCAGGCCGAGTGCGAGCAGCCGATCGTGTTCGCCCTCTCCAATCCGACCTCCAAGGCCGAATGCACCGCCGAAGAGGCTTACCGCTGGACCGGCGGCAAGGCGATCTTCGCCAGCGGCAGCCCGTTCCCGCCGGTACGGGTGGAAGGCCGGATATTCGTTCCGGGCCAGGGCAACAACATGTTCATCTTCCCGGGCGTGGGGCTCGGCGCTGTGGCTTGCGGCGCGGATCGCGTGACCGACGAGATGTTCTTCACGGCGGCCAAGACGCTGGCCCACATCGTGACCGAGGATGAACTGCGCGCCGGCACGATCTATCCGGATCTGGGCAAAATCCGCCAGATCTCGCTGGCGATCGCTTCGGCGGTCTGCCTGCTTGCCTGGGAACAGGGCCTGGCGCGCTACGCCGAGCCGGACGACATCCGCGAATACGTGCGTTCCTGCATGTATCACCCGGGTTACCGCCCTTACGTGGCGGCCTGAAAAACTGGTATATTAAGTTTTCCAAATATAAGGAATCCGACAGCTCAGGAGCGAATCACATGGCCATTGCACAAACCCTGACCAACTACCTCCGCGCGAAAGGTATCGACTTCAAACTG
>CALKKN010000032.1 GCA_937995275.1 uncultured Lysobacterales bacterium
CCAGATGTGGTAGCCGTCCTCGACATTGATGAGCTGCGCGGTCAGGCGGATGCGGTCCCCGGAAGTCCGCACGCTGCCCTCGAGGATGGTGCGGACGTTGAGGAGCCGACCGATCTGGCGGATGTCGTCCAGGCTCTCCCGGAAAGCGAAGGAAGAGGTCCGGGCCGCCACCCGCAAACCGTCCACCTGCGCCAGCAGATTGAGGATTTCCTCCGAGATACCGTCGGCAACGTGCCCCTGGTCGCCGTCCTGGGACATGTCGGCGAAGGGGAGCACGGCGATGGAATTTTCCGGCGCCAGGAAGGCGCGCTCGTCCGCAACCTGTTCCACCGCCGGGGGCTCGAAGACGCCGGAGTAATACTGGTAGAACACGCCCGCCAGCCCCGCGGTTGCCAGCAGCATGATGCTGAACAGCAGGGCGCTCTGGGCGCGGCTCAGCAACCCTGCGCGGTCCGTACGGTAGATGCCGTCCGAGCGGACATCGAAGTGCCAGGCGAGCAGGAATACGATCGGAAACCCGAGAATGGTGATGATGACCACCAGGGTCGGCAGCCAATCCGGCAGCCGCAGCGGCTCGACCGCGGCGTCCATCAGTTGCAACAGCACGAACACGCCCACCGCGTACGCGCCTACGGTGCGCAGGACTTTACGGCGGTTGAGTTCGGCGAGGGTGGCCGAGATGAATGAATGTCTTTCGCTCATGGTACCTACGTGCCGTTACCGTGGCCTCTCCTTGACTATCACCTAATAGACGCACCAGAGCGCGATTTAGTTTCTACCGCGGAAAACAATTCACCGCAGAATACGCTCAGAGCGCCTTGTCGCCTTCCTCGCCGGTGCGGATGCGGATCGCCTGCTCCAGCGTGTGCACGAATATTTTACCGTCCCCGATGCGTCCGGACGCGGCCGAGTCGGCAATGGCCTCCACCACCGCGTCGACGCGATCGTCGGGCACGGCGACTTCGAGCTTCAGCTTGGGCAGGAAATCAACCACGTACTCGGCGCCCCGGTACAACTCAGTATGCCCTTTCTGGCGCCCAAAACCACGCACTTCGGTAACGGTCATGCCCTGGATGCCGGTCTCGGCGATCGCATCGCGAACGTCGTCCAGCTTGAAGGGCTTGATGATGGCGGTGATCAGTTTCATCGTTGAATCCTGTCGCAGGGTGGATCATTCGACTTTAATGCGCGCATAATCAGGCCGCAACCGCTGCGGATATCTACGGGGATGAACCGATGCTGGATCTCAGGACGATCGACGAACTGACGCGCAAGCTGACCGAGGCGCTGCCGCCCGGCGTCACGCAGCGCAAGGAGGAGATGGAATCCCGCTTCCGTGCGGTGCTGACGACCGCCTTCGAACGTATGAACCTGGTCGGCCGGGAGGAGTTCGACCGGCAGTGCGCCGTCCTGGAGGAAACCCGCCTGAAGCTCGAGGCCCTGCAGCGGCAGTTGGACGAGTTGCAGGCCGACTAGGCGCCGCGGCCCTTTCCTACACCAACCCCGGTAGCTTGCCGACTCGCCCGCGGTCCGGCGGGCCGTCATGCTGTTCGCATGAGTCTCGCCCGGGTCCACAGCCGTGCGGGGGTGGGCGTGATGGCGCCCCTGGTCACCGTCGAAGTGCACGCCGGCGGGGGGCTCCCGCGGATGTCCATGGTCGGCCTGCCCGAGACCGCGGTGCGGGAGGCCAAGGACCGGGTAAAGGCGGCGCTGCTCAACGGCGGGTTCAGCTTCCCGGCGGGGCACGTCACGATCTCGCTCGCCCCCGCCGACCTGCCGAAGGAGGGCGGCCGGTTCGACCTGCCCATCGCGCTGGGCATCCTGGCCGCCTCAGGGCAGGTGGACGACCGGCGGCTTGACGAATTCGAGTTCATCGGGGAACTCTCGCTGGGCGGTGAGCTGAACCCGGTAAAGGGCGTGCTGCCGGTGGCCATCGAGGCCAGGAAAGCCGGGCGCAGCCTGATCGTGCCCGCGGCCAACGGGCCGGAGGCGGCGCTGTCACTGGGTGGTCGCCAGTATTGCGCCGACAGCCTGCTGGCGGTGGTCGCCTGGCTGCAGGGTCGGGAGCCGCTAGCGCCCGCCGGGATCGGCGAATGCGTCGGGGCAACGAACGGCGTGGCGGCGGGCGGCCCCGACCTCGCGGACGTATATGGACAGCACGTTGCGCGCCGCGCCCTGGAGGTGGCGGCAGCGGGTGGCCACAACATTCTCTTCTGCGGTCCGCCGGGCACCGGCAAGACCATGTTGGCCTCCCGCCTGCCCGGCATCCTGCCGCCGCTCACCGAAACCGAAGCGCTGGCTACCGCCGCGGTCGCGTCCGTCAGCCAGCCCGGGCTGGACATCGCCAGGTGGCGGGTCCGAAGCTTTCGGGCGCCGCACCACACGGCGAGCAGCGCCGCGCTGGTGGGCGGCGGGTCCAAGCCGCGCCCCGGCGAGATTTCGCTGGCCCATCACGGTGTGCTGTTTCTCGATGAGCTGCCAGAATTTCCCCGCGCGGTACTCGACGCCTTGCGACAGCCACTGGAATCCGGAAGCGTCAGCCTGTCTCGCGCCCGCATACAGGCGACTTACCCGGCTCGCTTCCAGCTGGTCGCCGCCATGAATCCCTGCCCCTGCGGCTACGCTGGAGACCCGCGCCACCAATGCAGTTGCAGCCCGGACCAGATCCAGCGCTACCAGCAGCGGGTCAGCGGACCACTGCTGGATCGCATAGACATCCAGGTGAACCTGCCAAGGCTGTCCACCGAGTTCCTGCTGCGCGAGGAAGATGACGCGGAATCCTCCCTGACTGTTCGCGAAAGGGTGTCGCAGGCGCGCCAGCGTCAATTACAACGTTGCGGGATCATCAACAGCCAGTTGAGCAACAGGCAGTTGGCGACTCACTGCCAACTGGGCAGCGCTGAAAGTAAGCTGCTGGG
>CALKKN010000033.1 GCA_937995275.1 uncultured Lysobacterales bacterium
TGATGGCGAGAAGATTCGCAAATTCAGCCAGGTCATCGGGTATGCGACACAGGCGATCGCAGCCGGCGAACATGTCCATATCCACAACTGCGCTTACGGCGCGATCGACGCCGACGCGGCACCCTGCACAGAAGCTCGACCCACCCGGTTCGTGCCCGCGGCGCAGCGTCCGACATTCATGGGCTACATGCGAGAGTCTGGTCGTGCCGGCACGCGGAACTACCTCGGCATCGTCACGTCGGTAAACTGCTCCGCGACCGTGGCACGCCATATCACGGCCGCCATCGAGCGTGAAGGACTGCTGGAGAAATACCCGAATGTCGACGGCATCGTGCCGATCGTGCATGGGCGTGGCTGCGGCATGAGTGGCCACGGCCACGGCTACGACAGTTTGAAACGCCTCCTGTCCGGTTACGCCGGTCACCCGAACTTCGGGGGGGTCCTGCTGGTGGGGCTCGGCTGCGAAGTCATGCAGTCCGGGGAAATCGCGAAGGCCGCCGGCCTTGCCGCTTCACGCCGGTTCAGGCATCTCATCATCCAGCGGGAGGGCGGCACTGGCAAAACGATCAAGGCCGGCATCGCCGCGGTCAAGGATATGTTGCCGTTGCTTGAAGCTGATCGACGCGAACCGATTTCGGTCAGCGAACTGACGATGGCCCTTCAGTGTGGTGCATCGGATGCGTATTCGGGCATCGCGGCAAACCCGGCGCTCGGCAAGGCAGTCGACCTGCTGGTCGAAAACGGCGGCACCGGAATCCTGTCCGAGACCACGGAGATCTACGGTGCGGAACACCTGTTGACACGTCGGGCCGAGACGCCCGAGATCGCGGCGCAGCTGCTGGATCTCATCGCGTGGTGGAAGGCGCACGCGGCCAGCACCGGCGAGGGAATCGACAATAACCCCAGCCCCGGAAACAAGGCAGGTGGGCTGACGACGATCCTGGAAAAGTCACTGGGTGCGCAATCCAAGGGTGGCACGACAAACCTGGTGGGCGTCTACCAGTATGGAGAGATGATCGACAAGCGGGGGTTCGTCATCATGGATAGCCCGGGCTTTGATCCTGCTTCGGTGACAGGGCAGGTCGCTTCGGGTGCGAATATCGTCTGCTTTACGACAGGGCGCGGTTCGGCATTCGGGTTCAAACCGGTCCCCTCAATCAAACTGGCATCGAGTTCGGCGCTGTTCGAGCGCCTGAACGAGGACATGGATATCAATTGCGGGACTGTCGCCGACGGCCTGCAGACCCTGGATGAGAAGGGTGCGGAGATCCTGGAGCACGTGATCGCTGTCGCATCCGGCCAGCCGACCAAGAGTGAGATGCTCGGCTACGGTGACAGCGAGTTTGTCCCCTGGATCGTCGGTACGATGTTGTGAGCTTATGAATGATTCAAGAATGAACCTGGCAGGAAAGACGGCCCTTGTGACGGGAGGAGGCAGTGGAATTGGCGCGGCAATTTGCCGATGCCTGGCGCG
The DNA here is from genome assembly GCA_937995275.1 of uncultured Lysobacterales bacterium. Classification (GTDB taxonomy): domain Bacteria; phylum Pseudomonadota; class Gammaproteobacteria; order Xanthomonadales; family SZUA-36; genus CALKKN01. The sequence goes on from CALKKN010000033.1 coordinate 1,475, forward strand.
CGATGGCGCTCATGTCGTCGTTCTGGACCTCGATGCCGATGCGGCGGATGCGACAGCCGGGCAGATCACCGATACAGGCGGGGAGGCAACGGTCCTCGCTTGCGACGTTTCTGATGCGGCAGCCGTCAACAGCGCAGTTTCGACGATTACCGCACGCAGGCCGATTGACATACTTGTCAACAGTGCCGGCATTGCCCACATCGGCAACCTGGAAAACACGAGCGAGGCCGATCTTGATCGCTTGTACACGGTCAACGTGAAAGGCACCTACAACTCGATGGCCGCCGTCATTGGCGGCATGAAAGGACGCAACAGCGGGGTGATCGTGAACATCGCGTCTGTCGCATCGACGGTCGGTCTCGCTGATCGCTTCGCATACTCCATGACCAAGGGCGCCGTCATCACGATGACCTATTCCGTGGCGAAGGACTACATTGGTAATGGAATTCGCTGTAATTGTGTCTCTCCGGCACGGGTGCACACGCCGTTTGTTGATCAATATCTCGAGGAAAGCTACCCGGACAACAAGGCCGAGATGTTTGAGGCGCTATCCAAGACGCAGCCCATCGGCCGCATGGGGACTCCCGAAGAAGTGGCCGAACTGGTCGCATTCCTGTGTTCCGATGCAGCAAGTTTTATCACGGGCTCGAATTACGCTATTGACGGCGGTTTCGTGACGCTCAACACCTGAGTCGCGCGGGACCTGGAGAACAGTTTTGAGATTATTGCGATACGGCCCCAGGGGCGGTGAGCGTCCAGGCATGCTCGACGCGGAAGGCGCCATCCGCGACCTGTCAGCAGTTTGCCCTGACATCAACCCGGCGTTTCTCTCCGGCGATACGTTTACCGAGGTCGCGCAACTGGACCCGGCCAGCCTGCCGGTTGTCGAGGGCGAGCCGCGCCTCGCCGAGCCGGTGGCGCAGGTGGGCAAGTTCATCTGCGTGGGCCTGAACTACGCCGACCATGCCGCGGAATCGGGTATGCCGGTGCCACCGGAGCCCGTGTTGTTCATGAAGGCGACCTCAGCGATCTGTGGTCCGTTCGATGATGTCGAGTTGCCGCGCGGGTCGGAAAAAAGCGACTGGGAAGTCGAACTGGGCGTGATTATTGGCAAGCCCGCCAGATACGTGGCCGAGGCCGACGCGATGGATCATGTGGCCGGTTTTTGTGTCATCAACGACTTGTCGGAGCGCCGATTCCAGCTCGAGCAGCACGGGCAATGGTGCAAGGGAAAGGGATGTGACACATTCGGCCCGTTCGGTCCTTACCTGGTCACGCCCGATGAGGCCGGAGACGTCGACAACCTGGGAATCTGGCTCGAGTTGAACGGCGAGCGGGTTCAGGACGGCAATACGAAGACCATGGTTTACAAAGTGCCATTTCTCGTGCACTACATCAGTCAGTTCATGAGCCTGCAGCCCGGCGACATTATCTCAACCGGAACCCCGCCGGGCGTAGGCCTGGGAATGACGCCGCCGCGCTACCTGAAGGAAGGCGATGTCATGCGCCTGGGCATCGACGGCCTGGGCGAACAGCAGCAACGTACCGTTCGCCGCTGATTCCCGGAACCGGGATCGTTCGCTCAGGCAGCCGGGTGTGCCCGGCGGTCGATGCGGTTGCTCAGATATCCGTAGATGGCGATCACGATGAAGCACAGGATCGGCAGGAAGAACGACACCCGTACCGATTCGAGTGCCACGCCCGCCACGGTCATCCCGTCGCCGTCGATAATGCCGCCCTGCAGGCGTGGCATCAGTGCGCCGCCAACGATGGCGAAAATCAAACCGGCTGAGCCAAGCTTGGCGTCATTGGGCGTCAGGTCATGCAGGGCGATACCGTAGATCGTCGGGAACATCAGCGACATGCAGGCGGACACGCCGGTCAG
>CALKKN010000034.1 GCA_937995275.1 uncultured Lysobacterales bacterium
CAGGATCGGCAAACAACCGCCCAGTGGATTGACTTTTTCCGTCTTGTACAGCTCCATCATGGCCTGGCTCATGCGTTGCCGGTCGTCGCCGTAGCGTTCCTTGAGCTGCTCGATGCGGGGCTGCAGTTTGCGCATCCGCGCGGTGGATCGGTATTGCGCCTCGGTCAGCTTGAAAAACGCGGCCTTGATCAGAATGGTCAGGATCACGATGGCCCAGCCCCAGTTGCCCACGACGCTGTGGATCTTCTCCAGCAACCAGAACAGCGGCTTGGAGAAAACGGTGAAAATGCCGTAGTTCACCGTGTATTCGAGGCCCGGCGCGATGTCGGGCAGCTGGTCCTGCAGCTTGGGTCCGAGGTACAGCCGGCTGGTGAACTCGGCGGAGCTTCCCGGCGCGAGCTGCCTGGCCGGGGAGACCTCGCGCGCAATGTAGCGCGGCCAGCCGTCGCCCTCGATGAGCTGGGTGGAGTACGTTGCCTCCTCGTCCGCCGGCGGGATCCAGGCCGCGAAGAAGTAATGCTGGATCATGGCCAGCCAGCCGTCGCGGGTAGTGACCTGATAGGGATCGTCCGCGACGTCGTCGAAGTCTATTTTCTGAAACTTGTCCTCCGGATTGTAGAAGCCGATTCCGAAGAAACTGTAACGCTCGGGCTGCGTAAAGCCGCCCTCTTCCCGGTCGCCGGGCACGCGCCTCTGCAGCTGTTCGTAGCGGCTGCCGGTCCACGGCTCCGCGCTGCCGTTGGTTACATCGTAACGAACGTCCACGTCATAGCGCCCGGCGCGGAACAGATAGGTCTTGGTGACCTCGAAGCCGTCCTCCGACTGCCAGCGCAACGGCACCCGCAGCTCCTCATCGCCGGCCCCCAGTTCGTACAGCCGGCGCGGCGCTTCGAATTCCGTCGTGTGGTTCGGGGCCGGCTGCCGGGAAAGCAGGCCCGACTGGGCGATGTACATATTGGGGCCGCCGGGCACCAGCAACTGGACCTTGTCGTCCGGTCGCTTCTGGTCCACCGGGTAATCGAGCAGCGCCGCGGACACGACGGTGCCGCCCACCAGATCGATCCCAACCTCGAGCACGTCGGTGCGCACCGTGACGACCGTATCCGGGCTGGCCGCAAGCGCCGGTTCGGTGCCGGCGCCCGGCGCGGCGGGAGACTCGACGGGCGCCGGCAGGTCCGCAGCCGGCAGTGAGTCGGGCGCGGACGGCGGCAGGTCAGGCGTTTCAGCAGTCGATGCCGACGGGGGCGTGGAGGGCTGCGGGGCCGGGCCATAGTCTTTTTGCCACTGCATCCAGATCATGTAGCCCAGAAACAGCAGGCCAATGATCAGTACCGGTCTCAGATTTCCCATCGATTTGTTTCCTTCCCCGGCAACCTCGGCCTGTCGCATGGACGGCTGTCAACCGCAACGTCGCCGTTCCCGGCACTCACGACCCCTTCTCCGCAACCCCATTCTGGTCGGGCAGGGTCTGGTCAGCAAGGCGCTCCCAGTGGCCGTCCAGAGATTGCGTCAACCGCCTGTTGCATATGGTGGCGCTCGCCGGCCGGGGCAAGACCACGAAGTCCAGAGGTGGCGTCCGGTCGCGGAAATACCCCCTGAAACTCTCCCGGACAATGCGCTTGATTCGATTGCGCCCCGTCGCCTTCCTGTCCACCTGCCGCGATACCGCCATGCCGAGACGCGGCCGCCCGAGGGCGTTCGATCGGGCCAGCACCCTGAAAAAGCGGTCGGCGGAAACGGTGGATTTCGCAAAGACCCGTTTGAAATCAGCGGGTTTCGTAAGGCGTGCCTGGCGGGGGAATGCTGCGGGCGCTTTCGGATCCGGATCGGGTGCGCCGGCCGGGGATTCAGTCACCGTGCCGGTCCTCGCGATTCCCGATGGCACGTGCCAGATAACATTCGCCAGAGACAACCAGAGAAAATCGGTTCGGGAACATGCGCCAGAAAGCATGCGTTCAAAAGCATGCGCCGGGCCGCCCAACTCAAGACGTCAGGCGTCAGGACATCAGGCGGAGAGGCGCTTTCTGCCTTTGGCGCGGCGCGCCTTGATAATAGCGCGCCCGGCCCGCGTGGACATCCGCGCACGAAAGCCGTGCCGGCGAGCACGCTTCAGGCGGCTTGGCTGGAATGTACGCTTCATAACTGCTGTTCCTCAAGATTCCGTGTTCGGCCGGGCGCGGTCTGCTCAGAATCACCGCGGCAGGTCGCCGGCTAGCGCCTGTCCCGCAGTGTCCGACCGATACAAATGCCCGACAAAAGAGACTAATTCTACCGCCTTGGCCCGGCAAGAACAAGATGCTTGCGCCGCCTGATTTTTGCGGTGGTCAAGTTATCCACAGCGGGGTAGACTACATCGCTCAGGTCCAGGTGAGGCTGCCCTGCTCCCGAAACTGAAAGAGAACCGTCAATCGTCCGGCATGTCCCAGAACTACTGGCAAACCTGTTTGCAGCACCTTGAACGCGAATTGCCGGCGGACGATTTCAATACCTGGGTCCGGCCGCTGCAGGTCCGCTCCAGCAAGGGCCGCACGGTCCTGCTGTCTCCCAACGAATATGTTCGCGATTACATTGCGCTCAATTACCTGGAGCGCATCCGGGATATTTTCGAGCACCTTGGAGCGACACGGGAATCCGTCATTGTCGACGTCAGTCGGCACAATGACATCGCGGCACCCGCGCCTGCGGAGCGCGCTCGCCAACCCCGTTCGCGCACCGGCCTCGACAAGCGCTACCGGTTCGGGAACTTCGTGCAGGGCAAGTCCAACGAACTGGCGTACGCGGCGGCTCAGCAAGTGTCCAAAAAACCCGGTTCTGCTTACAACCCCCTGCTGCTGTACGGCGGTACGGGCCTTGGCAAGACTCACCTGCTGCACGCCGCGGGCAACCTGATCTTCAAGCGAAATCGCGATTCCAAGGTGATTTACCTGCATTCCGAGCAATTCGTCAGCCAGATGATCCAGGCTCTGCGGGGCGACCGGATCGAGGCCTTCAAGCAACACTACCGCACGGCGGGCGCCTTGCTGATCGACGACATTCAGTTTTTCGCGGGCAAGGAACGGACCCAGGAGGAATTTTTTCACACATTCAACGCCTTGCTGGACAGCCAACAGCAGATCATCCTGACCTGTGATCGCTACCCCAAGGAGGTCGACGGCATCGAGGCGCGGTTGCGTTCGCGTTTCGGCTGGGGTCTGACTGTCTCGATCGAGCCCCCCGACTTCGAAACGCGGGTGGCCATCCTGATGAACAAGGCGCAGGATCGC
>CALKKN010000035.1 GCA_937995275.1 uncultured Lysobacterales bacterium
CTGGTCATCCGGCGCTGGGGCGGCTACCCTGACGGCGTTGCGTTCGCCGTCCTGCTGATGAACATGTTCGCACCGCTGATCGACCGCTATACCCGGCCGCGAATATTCGGGCACGGCGGCGCAGCGGGAGGCGGGGCGTGAAGGCGGCGGCCGGGCCGCTGTGGAGGAGCGCCGCGGCGCTCGGGCTGGTCGCCATTCTGGGCACCTCTCTGCTGACCGGAATCGACCGCTTGACGGTCGACAGGATTGCGGAACAGGAGCGCAGAATGGTCCTGGAACAGCTGGGCCAGATCGTGGCGCCCGACCGGTACGACAATGCCTTGCACGACGATTACGTCACCTTCCGGGACGAGCGGTATTTCCCCCAGGGCCAGGAGGTCACGGCATTCCGCGCGCGCCACGACGGCCGTCCGGTCGCCGTCATCCTGCGTTTTGACGCGGTCGACGGCTACAACGGCCGGATTCGCCTGCTGGTGGGAATCGACTCCGACAGCCGGGTTGCCGGCGTGCGCGTCGTCACCCATCGGGAGACGCCGGGGCTGGGTGACGGCATCGAGCGCGCGAAAAGCGACTGGATACTCGGGTTCACCGGCAAGTCGCTGACCTCGCCGGCGCCTTCCGGCTGGGCCGTCCGGCGCGATGGCGGCGAATTCGACCAGTTCACCGGCGCGACCATCACCCCGCGGGCCGTGGTCGAGGCCGTCCAGCGGGCGCTGGAGTATTTCGAGATGAACGGGCCGGCCCTGTTCGACGCCTTTCCCGACAACCGGCAGGAGACCGCATCGTGAGTTACCGGAACCTATTCGTCGATGGGCTGTGGCGGCAAAACACGGGGTTGGTCGTGCTGCTGGGCCTGTGCCCGCTGCTGGCGGTCACGGGCACGGTGGTGAACGCCATCGGGCTGGGGCTGGCCACGACGCTGACGCTGGTATTCTCGAACCTGGCAGTTTCGCTTTCGCGGCCGCTGCTGCGCCCGGAAATCCGGATACCGGCCTATGTCCTGATCATCGCCTCGGTGGTCACGGCCATCGACCTGCTGATGCAGGCCTGGTTCCACGAGCTCTACCTGGTGCTCGGCATCTTCATCCCGCTCATCGTGACCAATTGCGCCATTATCGGGCGGGCCGAGACGTTCGCCTCGCGCCATGCGCCGTTGCCCGCCGTCATCGACGGGCTGGCCACCGGCCTGGGCTTCTGCCTGGCGCTGGTGGCGCTGGGGGCGCTGCGGGAAATCATCGGGCGCGGCACGCTCCTCAGCCAAGCCGAATTGATGTTCGGCCGGTTCGGCGAATCTCTGTCGGTGACCGTGGTCCCGGACCATCCGGGCTTCCTGCTGGCTATCCTGCCGCCCGGCGCCTTCATGGGGCTGGGCCTGCTGATCGCGGCGCGCAATGGCCTGAACAGCTGGCTGGCCGCACGCCGCGAACGGGGCGCCGGGCCGCGGACCGCCGGCACCGGGGAACAACCGGCGTGAAGCCGGACCGGCGCGAGGAGTTTTTCCGCCGGCTGAAGGCTGCCATGCCGGAGCCAACGACCGAGCTGGAGTACCGGACGCCCTTCGAACTGCTGGTTGCGGTCATCCTGTCGGCGCAGGCGACCGATGTAGGCGTCAACCGGGCCACGCGCAGGCTGTTCGCCGTCGCCAACACCCCGCAGCAGATTCTCGAACTCGGTCTGGACGGACTCAAGGACTACATTCGGACGATCGGGCTCTACAATTCCAAGGCCGACAACATCCTCAAGACCTGCGGCATCCTGCTGCAGCAGCACGCTGGCGACGTACCCCGCGACCGGGCGGCCCTCGAGGCGCTGCCGGGCGTGGGGCGCAAAACCGCGAACGTGGTCCTGAACACCGCCTTCGGCGAGCCGACCATCGCCGTGGACACGCACATCTTCCGCGTCGCCAATCGCACCGGCCTGGCGCCGGGCAAGACCCCGCTGCAGGTGGAACTGGAACTGCTGCGGGTGGTGCCGGAGCGGTACCACAAGGACGCGCACCACTGGCTGATCCTGCACGGGCGGTACACCTGCAAGGCGCGCAAACCGGCCTGCCCGGAGTGTATCGTCCGCGACCTTTGCGGTTTCAAATCCAAGACGGCGGTGTAATAATCCCGGGCTGCCGCCGGTCTCCTGCACCGAATCGTACCGGTCACCGGCAGCGACTCGACAATCAAGCAAGCAAGAATAGTGGGCCATAGGCCCGTCTGAAACCAAAACTTGGAGGTTCTTTACAATGGCTGATAAAACCCTGATCACCAAACCGATCGCAGCTGCCGTGGGCGTGGCTTTCGTCTCTTCACTGGCTGTTTCCACCACGGCCGTCGCCGATGACAACCCCTTCGCCATGGCCGAACTCGACAGCGGCTACACGCTGGCCGGCGGCCACGAGGGCGAAGAGGGCAAGTGCGGCGAAGGCAAGTGCGGCGAAAAAGGCGAGGAAGGCTCCTGCGGCGAGAAAGGCGAAGAAGGCAAGTGCGGCGAAGGCAAGTGCGGCGGCGACAAGGGTGAAGAAGGCAAGTGCGGCGGCGACAAGGGTGAAGAAGGCAAGTGCGGCGGCGACAAGGGTGAAGAAGGCAAGTGCGGCGGCAGC
>CALKKN010000036.1 GCA_937995275.1 uncultured Lysobacterales bacterium
TAACGATTGAGCATGTCGATCATCTTGACGACCTTGGTATTGACCAGGGTGCACTCCTCTTCCGAACCGGGCAGGATGAGGAGATTCTCGCAATCGCTTATGTCGGGAATGAACTCCTCGCGCTGGGCCTCGAGGACGTGGCAGGTAATGCCTTCGGAATCGGTGACCGACAGAAACCAGCCGCCCGGCTTGCCGGCATTGATGTTGCGGCTCTCCCGGACCCGTTCGCCGGCACACACCAGTTCGACGCGCACGTCGGGTTCCTCCCGCGTGGCCCCGATCCACTTCTTGTAGACCGTTATCGATGTGGCCGGGCTCCTGACCTGAACCTGGCAGAAGTTCGCATGGCCCGGCTGCACGCCCGAGAAGCGGCAGCCGTCCTCGGCGATGGCGGCCTCGCTGCCGCCGTCGCCCCGGTACCGGACCTCCAGCCCGGGCGGAACGTCTGCCGAAACGGCGCAGGTCCAGATTGCCGCCGCCGGCACGCGCAGTTCAAAAACCTCGGTACCGTCCCGGGGCAGCCAGGCGCTCTGGACTGTCGACGAAGCGCTGTCGCCCGCGGACGAGCAGAGAACAGAGACCTGCAGGCCGTCCGCCGAGCCCTCGCCGAGTCGCGCGTCGACGGTGAAGCTGGCCGGTTCGTCGGCGCCCAACCCGCCCGCTCCAGCCATCAACAAGGCCCCTGCCAACGCCCGCAGGATGGAGAGAAAGCGTAATTTGGCGACGAGAGGGTTCATGCAATAAAGAGGCTCGCAGCGTTTCCTGGCTGGGACAGCGGAAACCATAGCGCCAACGAGGACCCGACTCCAGTCAAAAAAAATCCCCGCGGCGCATGCGCTGCCGCGGGGATCTGTTTCTCGCTGTCTGTCAGCTTAATTCAGCGTGATCCGCTGAACCCCGCTATCAGACAAAGCGACGGAAGCCGACGTAGCCGACGCCCAGCATCAGCAGGGCCATGATGGCCAGGCCGTACTGGCTGAGGGTCGGGATACCCTCGAAGAACACCGTGTTGGTGAAATGGCAGGTGGCGCTTCCACCCGCACCCAGAGTCGACCCGCCACATCCGACCGAAGTCGACTCGACGCCGCTCTGGAGTATCGTCTCGGTGGCCGAGCAATCAGCCGATCCTCCCGTCACATCTACCGAAGCAACCAGCGTCTCGCCATCGCCCAGCGAGCCGGTCAAGTACCAGTAGCCGTCTTCTTCCCAGTCGTAACCGTCAATCATGCTGTCGCACTTGATAATGACACCGGCTTCTTCGATAACGACATCACCGCCGTCGTTAAAGACTTCCCAGTGCTTCATGACGGTGTAGGTGGCGTCATCGGCGCTGTTATAGATGAAACACTCCTCGCTCTGGCCGAGTTCGATCTCATCCCAGGCGCAGCCGTCACCGCCATTCATCTCGGTGGTGTAGCCGGCCGGCGCACCGCTCTCGGTGACTTCGCACGACATCGAGCCGCTCTCAAAATCGGTGACGACAAAGGTGACGCCCTCATCGTCGCCGCCGGCGATCGTGAACGTCTGATCAAGAGGCAGGCCGGTGTTACAGGTCAGGGTGACATCAATCTCGAACGTGCTGCCATCACTGAATACCTTGGTGGTCTTGACCGTGAAGGCGTCTTCCTGAGCCTGTGCCATCAGGGCTCCGGCAGGAAGCAACAATCCCGCCATTACCAAAACAAAAGCGCGCTTAATATTCATTAGTTTCTCCATTTTGGGGTTTATGGGCAATTCATCATTTTCGTCGAACTGCCATCACTCCAGTTAATTAAGTTCAGCGGAAGACTGTACACATCCACCGTCAAACTCGCATGCGAGCAGGGGCGGTACAAACCGCGATATCTACGGCAGGGGCGCACGTCCCCACACCCGCGACGCCAATTATCCCCGCACTGTCAATTTATGTCAATTCATTTTTGGTTTTTCCGTGTTTCCAGGCGGACCGGGTGCCTCGGCGGCGCGCTCAAGAATTTATTCACGAAATCATAAAGGTAGCGGCCCTGGCCTGGCTGAACACCGGGCGGGATTGCGCCAGGTCAAAATTGGCGCGCATCGCAGCCTGATCTGGATCAGCTACTTTCGTCCGCGGCGCCGGGTTCGTCGGCTGCGGCCGTGTCGCCGGATTCGCTGCCGTCGCCCTCGCCCGCACCGCGGGCCAACATCGCCGGTTCGATGCGCTTCGTATGGCGCGCGCCCAGTTCGCGCAGCAATTCCGCCTGGCGCAGCAGGTTCCCGGCGCCGGTGGAAAGCTGTCCCAGCGCGGCATCGTACGATTGCCGCGCCTGCTGCAGGCGGTCGCCGACCTGCTTCAGATTGTCGACGAATCCGGCAAACTTGTCGTACAGCAGGCCGGCCCGGCCGGCGATTTCCTGGGCGTTGCGGTTCTGCTTGTGCACCGCCCAGACCGAACCCACGGTGCGCATCGTGGCCAGGAAGTTGGTCGGGGAAAGGAGCGCTACCTTGTGGCTCAAGGCGAACTCGGCCAGTTCAGGATCGGCCTGCAAGGCCCCGATCAGGGCGGCTTCGATGGGCACGAACATCAGGACGAAGTCCAGCGAGTTCAGCTCCGGTATCTCGGCATAACGTCTCTCGCCCAGGCCCTTCACATGTTGCCGGAGCGACTGCACGTGCTCGGCCAGCGCCGCCGCGCGGGCCTCGTCGTCCTCCGCCGCCTGCAGGCGGGTCCAGGCCACCAGGGACACCTTCGAGTCGAGCACGATGGACTTCCCTTCCGGCAGGTGCAGCACCAGGTCCGGCTGCACCCGCTGGCCGCCTTCGGTCGTGACGGAATATTGCGTCGAATACTCGCGGCCCTTTTCCAGGCCGGAAATCTCCAGCAGGCGTTCGAGTTGCTGCTCGCCCCAGTTGCCCTGGGCCTTGACGTTGACGGTCAGCGCCCGCGACAGGTTGGTGGCGTCTTCGTGCAGGCGTTCGTTCAGTTTCTCCAGGTCGACGATCTTGGCCTTCATGACCCGGTGCTGGGCGGTTTCCTCGCGGTGTGCGTTTTCGACCGTGCTGCGGAACTCGTTCAGTTTTTCGCCGAGTGGTTTCAGGATGCTGTCGATCTGCTTGCTGTTGAGGTCGGACAGCTTCTGCGACCGCTCTTCGAAGATCTTTGCCGCCAGCCGCTCGAAATTGTCGGCCAGGCGCTTCTCCGCCTCCTCGAGCTTGTCGATCTGCTCGCGGTAATGCTGCTCGCGGTCGGCGAGACGGGTTTCCAGCACGGCCCGCTCCTGCTCGGCCGCGCCGAGGGCCGCCCGGGATTCCTCCAGCCGCGCGGTCAAAGCGTCGATTTCGGGCCGAAGCGCCTCGCGCTGCTGCCGCGCGCTGCGGCGGGATGCCGCCCACGCGGCGGCCACCGCCAGCAACAGGCCCACCAGCAGGCCGATGACCAACGCGGTCTGCGGGCTGTCGACGCCCTGTCGGATCAACCATTCATTCATCGCTTTCCTGCTTCCTGTACCGCGACTTGGCCTGCTGCCACAGCGCTTCCATCTCGTCCAGGCTCATCGCTTCGAGCGCCGCGCGGCTGCCGGCGGCCTCCTCGATGGCCCGGAACCGCAGTTCGAATTTCGCGTTGGCGCGCCGCAGGGACCGGGCGGGATCGATATCCAGCTGCCGCGCCAGGTTGGTCACGACGAACAGCAGATCGCCCAACTCCTCCTCCGTCTCCTCGACATTACCGGATCGCATGGCCTCGTGCATTTCTTGCAGCTCCTCGTCCAGCTTGCCCAGAACGGGCTCCGGCGAACGCCAGTCGAAACCGACCCGCGCCGCCCGCTTCTGCAGCTTGACCGCCCGCTGCAGCTCGGCCATGCCCCGCGGGACGCCGTCAAGCAGGCTGTCGTGCCCGCCCCGGGCTTCGCGTTCGCGCTCCTTGACCGTCTCCCAGGCTTCGGCCTGCACGCTCGCGTCGGCCACGGTTGCCTCGCCGAACACGTGCGGGTGGCGGCGAACCATCTTGTCGCAGACCGCGGCGACCACGTCGCCGAAGTCGAACGCGCCTTCCTCCTCCGCCATGCGGGCGTGGAAGACCACCTGGAAGAGCAGGTCCCCCAGTTCGTCCCTGAGCTCCGGCATGCTCCCGTGCTGAATGGCGTCCGCGACCTCGTACGCCTCCTCGATGGTGTACGGGGCAATCGTCGCAAAATCCTGCTCCACGTCCCAGGGACAGCCGGATTCGGGGTCGCGCAGCTTGGCCATGATCTCAAGCAGGCGCTCGATGTCTGTTCTCGAACTTGCCATGATCCTCCATTCTATCGACCGCGGACTATTACAGTACGGGTCGAAGGTGCCTCATCCGGTGGCACCTGTCTTAACCGGGGTGCCGGGTGCCCCCCGCGGCGTGTCAGCCCGGCGGAAACTTGACGCGGATCAGGGCGCCGCCCAACTCGCTGTGCCCGATGTCCACGGTGCCACCATAGGCCGAGACGAGTTCCAGGACAATGGCAAGACCCAGCCCATGGCCCTCGACGCGCTCGTCGCCCCGCGTGCCCCGTTGCAGCAGCCGGTCCCAGTGGCGCTCGTCGATGCCCGGCCCGTCGTCCTCGAAGGTCAGCCAGAGCCCGGGCCGCACCCGGCCCGGCCCGAGCGTTCCGCCCGCGACCCGTACCTGGCCCTGTCCATACTTGAAGGCGTTGTCGAGCAGGTTGCCCATCAGTTCCAGCAGATCGCGCCGCTCGCCGTAAAACGCCAGGTCGTCCTCGATTATCGCGGTGGCCTTTATCATTCCCTGAGAATGGACTTTCCGCAGCGAGTCGAGCACCCGCTGCAGTTGCGGGGCAACGGGCACCGGTTCGGGCAGCGAGCGCCGCGCCGACGAACCGGCGCGCTCCAGCCGGGTAGCGATCAGCCGTTTCATCTCGTCCACCGCGTTCTGCATGGAGGACTCGGCAGCGCCCGCGTGCAGCGGCAAACCGGCCTGGATAACCGCCAGCGGCGTTTTCAGGCTGTGCGCCAGGGAATCCAGCGCATTGCGGATTCGCTGCTGGTTGGATTGTTCGGTGTCCAGCAGGCGGTTGACGTTGCGCACCAGCGGCTCGAGTTCCCGCGGATAATTCCCGCCCAACCGCTCGGCGCGACCCGATTCGACCTCGGCGACGTCCTGCGCCACCCGGCCCAGCGGCCGAAAGACTAATACCAGGAACACGACCTGCGCGATCACCAGCAGAGCGCCGGCCGCCCCCAGGGAACGCCACAGGCCGAGGCGAAACGCGCTGGTCTGTTGCTCGAGTTCGGCGGAATCGACCAGCACGCTGACGGTAAAAGGTTCGATACGCCCGTCGGCCAGTTGCCAGCCGATGCCGTACCTGAGCACATAGAAGTCGGCGCGTTCCGCCGGCTCCTCGAACTCCATGCTGCCCGCGACCAGGGGGCCGGGGATAGTCAGCCGCAGCCCGAGCGCGGACCGCGATTGCCACCGTTGATCGCGGCCTTCAACGTCGACGTAGACCCCCGAGCCGGGCTGCAACAGGCGGGGATCGGCGAAGTCCTCCTCGATCGACAGGCGCCCGTCGCTACCGACCTCCATGGCGGCCAGCACCAGGTAGACATAAGACTCCATGCGAGCCTCCAGCGCCGATACCGCCCCGCGATGATTCGCCGCATTGAGCGCCGCACCGACGACGCCGAGTGCGATGACCAGCACCGCCGTCGCGCTGAGTATCAGCCGCCTACGGAGAGATGTCGAGCGCAAGCCGGTATCCTCTGCCCCGGAGCGTCTCGATCGGATTCAGCGTGCCGTCGGGGTCCAGTTTGCGGCGCAGGCGGCCGATGAAGACCTCGATGACGTTGCTGTCCCGGTCGGCGTCCTCCTCGTAGATGTGCTCGGACAGGTCGGTCTTGGTCACCACCTCGCCCGGATGCATGACCAGGTACTGCAGTACCTTGTATTCGTAGGTGGTCAGATCGATCTCGTCCGGCCCGCGAAACACGCGCTGGGCGGAGAGATCGACCGTAAAAGGACCCAGTTCCACGCGCGGACGGGCGTGCCCCCCCGCGCGGCGCAGCAGCGCGTTGATGCGGGCCATGAGTTCCCCGGTGTGGAACGGCTTGGTCAGGTAGTCGTCGGCGCCGGCTTCCAGGCCCTCGACCTTGTCCTGCCATTCCGAGCGCGCGGTAAGCACCAGGATCGGAAAAGCCCGGCCCCGGCTGCGCAACCGGCGGATGACCTCCAGCCCCGGCAATTCCGGAAGCCCCAGATCGATGATGGCCAGGTCGATGGGGAACTCCTCGCCGACGTACAGCCCCTCGACGCCATCGGTCGACACATCGACCGCGTACCCCGAGTCGCGCAATTGCCGGCCCAGGGTCTCCACCAGGCGGGGGTCGTCCTCGATCAGCAGAACGCGCACGCCGGCCCCCTCCCGCTCAGCGCTCGCGCACCGGGATGCGCACGACCTTCACCACGCCGTCCTTGGTCAGCAGCTTGATCACGTGCACCCTGCGATCGCCTTCCTGGACCGTGTGCGCCGACAGCACCTTGGCGTCGTGTTGCCTGGCTGCCTGCCGGGCCGCCTCATCGAGGGTCTGGCCCCAGGCGGCCGCGGACGCGGCCAGGGCAATACATGCCGCCAGCAGCGCCGTCGTCAACCTGTTTCTCATGGCCACCCCTTCATCGAAGATTCCCATTCCGGGTTGAACTCATTCTAGTGTACCGCCCTGAACCCCTGCTGAATCGATAAATGAGTCTCGCTTGCCGCCCCCGCTCAGGCGGCATTCTGCCCCGCCGATGGCGGCTGCATCCGTGCCAATGCATGCTTTAGAAGGTCACCGTTGTCAGGTTCCAGGTGGGCGTGTTGGCTGATGTAGCGCCGCCATCGCCGGGCGCCCGGCTGCCCGGCGAACAGGCCGAGCACGTGGCGGGAAACGTGTTTGACCGGCACGCCGTTGGCGACCTGGCGGTGGAGATACGCGGTCAGCGCCTCGACGGCATCGGTGCGGCTGGCCACGCCCGAATGTCCGAAAATGAGCCGCTGCAGGCCCGCCAGCAGCCAGGGGTCGTGGTAGGCCGCGCGCCCCAGCATGACGCCGTCCACCCCCAGCAAGTGGCGCTCGACCTCCGGCGCACTGCCGATGCCGCCGTTGATCACCACCGTGAGCCCGGGATTTTCGGCCTTCAGGCGGTACGCCCATTCGTACCTCAGCTCGGGTACTTCCCGGTTCTCCTTCGGGCTCAACCCGGACAGCCACGCCTTGCGCGCGTGCACGATGAACACGTTGCAGCCCGACTCCGCCACCCGGCCGACGAACTCGCTGAACCACGCATAACTGTCGTGGCGGTCCACGCCCAGCCGGGTCTTGACGGTCACCGGGACATCCACCGCGTCGCGCATGGCGGCGACGCAGTCCCGCACCAGCCCGGGTTCGAGCATCAGGCAGGCCCCGAAGCGCCCGCGCTGGACGCGATCGGACGGGCAGCCCACGTTGAGGTTGATCTCGTCATACCCAAGGTCCGCGGCGATTCGGGCGCAGCGGGCCAGCTCGGCGGGGTCGCTGCCGCCGAGCTGCAGGGCCAGCGGATGCTCCTCGGGGTTGTATGCCAGCAACCGCCCACGATCGCCGTGCAGGACCGCCCCGGTGGTCACCATTTCCGTGTACAGCAGCGCCGACGGCGCCAGCAACCGATGGAAGTATCGGCAATGCCGGTCCGTCCAATCCATCATCGGCGCAACGCACAGCCGGCGCTCGAGCGTTCGTTGCAGGAATTTTGATGTGTCGGCCATGCCTGCTATTCTGAGGCGAAAACAGCCAGACACGCAAAACATCGCCCCGGAAACACGGGGCTGTCTGGCCCGCAGAACGCAACATTGAGGGGAGTCGGAGCATGCTCACAAGGAGTTCGGTAGTCCTGCTTGTCCTGTTCGCCGCGGACCTTGCTCTGGCCCAGGAGGGTCAGGGCGTCTCCGCGCTGGGGCGGCTGGAGCCAGAACACGGAATCGTCAGGGTTTCCGCGTCGTCGATGCCTCAGGCGACGCTGGGTGGGGTGCTCTCCGAGTTGTACGTGAAGGAAGGCGAAGATGTGCAAGCCGGGCAGTTGCTTGCGGTGACTGACACGGCGAAGGTGATGGAAGCGCTGGTGCGCGAGGCGGAAGTCAACCTGGCCTTCTCGCGCAAGGAAGTAGAGACGCGTCGCAGCCAGGCCACGGAGGCCTGTATACGCGCCGACGTCGCGGACCAAGAGGCCAATCGCCGCGCGCGGCTGCATGAACAGGGCGTGGCCGGCGAGGAGGAGGCCGAAAGTGCACGGGGTGAAGCGGAGGCACGGCGGGCTGCCTGTGCCAGCGCGTCGACGGCGGTGTCGCTGGCCGAGACCGGCGTCGAGGTGGCCCTCGCACGTCTGAATCGGGCACGGGCCGAGGCCGACCGATCCTACATCCGCGCGCCATTCGACGGCCGGGTACTGGACATCAACGCCCGCCCCGGCGAATTCGTGGGCGAAGAGGGCATCCTGGAAATGGGCCGCGTCGATGCCATGTACGCGATTGCCGAAGTATATGAGACCGACATCCGGCGCGTAAAAACCGGTCAGCGGGCCACCATCAACAGCCCCGCCCTGGCCGGTGAACTCGGCGGAACCGTCAAGGCCATCCGGCAAAAGGTCGAGAAGCAGGACGAAATCGGCACCGATCCCGCCGCGCGCAAGGATGCACGGATCATCGAGGTAGCCATCCTGCTCGACGAGTGGGCGCCGGTCGCCGGCCTGACGAACCTGCAAGTCGACGTGATCATCCAGCCCTGATGGTGCTCGGCTGGCTCCAGCTAAGACATAAGCCGCTGCGGCTGCTGGTGGCCCTCTCCGGCATCGCCTTCGCGGTGCTGCTGATCATGATGCAGCTCGGCTTCCGGTCCGCCCTGTTCGAGAGTGCCGTCCGGTTCCACGAACGTTTCGACTACGACATTGCGCTGTTCAGTCCGGACAGCGTCTTCATCGTTCGCCCGCAGCCGTTTTCGATTCGGCGCCTGTACCAGACGCTGGGCTTTGACGCGGTACAGGACGTCACTCCGGTATACATCTTCCCGGCCGTCTGGAAAAACCCCTGGACCAACGACCGCCGCAGCATCAACACCATCGGCTTTCACCCGGATCACCCGCTGCTCGACCAGGACGGTTTCCAGGTGTCCCAGAGGCTGCTGACCCGCCAGGACGTGGTCCTGTTCGACCGCGGCTCGCGGCCTGAATTCGGGCCGGTGGCCGGGACGCTGGACGGCGGCAGGCCGGTCGTGACCGAAATCAACGACCGCGAGATCGTGGTCGTCGGATTGTTTGACATGGGAACATCCTTCGGCATCGACGGCACGGTCATCACCAGCGACGACAACTGGCTGCGCATGTTTCCCGAGCGGCCCCGCAGCGAGATTCAGCTCGGGCTGGTCCGCCTGCAGGAGGGTCGCGACGCCAACCGCGTCCGTGACGCCCTGGCCGAATACCTGCCGGATGACGTCCTGGTCCTGACCAAACGGCAGTTCGTGCAGCGCGAGAAGGACTACTGGAATTCCGCCACGCCGATCGGCTACATCTTCGCTTTCGGCGCCATCATGGGCTTCGTGGTCGGCGCCATCATCGTCTACCAGATCCTGTTCGCCGACGTTTCGGAGCACCTGAACGAGTACGCCACGCTGCGCGCGATCGGGTACCGGAACCGCTTCGTGTCCGGCATCGTGCTGCAGCAGGCGGCGATCCTGGCGGTACTGGGGTACCTGCCCGGCATGGCGATTGTCTGGTGGCTTTATGGCAAGGCAGCAGCGGCCACCAACCTGCCCCTGTACCTCACGCAGGAACGCGCGACCACAGTCTTTCTGATGACCTTGGCGATGTGCGCCATCTCGGCCATGCTGGCCGTGCGCAAGGTGCGCCGGCTCGACCCGGCAGAGGTATTCTGATGACAGCCGCGCCCCCGATCCGGGTACACGGCCTGAACCACTCCTATGGCAAGGGCGAGCTCAAGAAGCAGATACTGTTTGACGTGGAAGTGGAGATCCAGGCCGGGGAGATCGTCATCGTTACCGGCCCGTCCGGCTCGGGCAAGACCACGCTGCTGACGCTGGTGGGGGCACTCCGTTCCGCGCAGGACGGCAGCGTCACGATAATGGGCGAAGAGTTGCGCCGGGCCAGGCCGGCCACGCTGGAACAAGTCCGCCGGCAGATCGGCTTCATCTTCCAGCAGCACAACCTGCTGGCCGCCCTGACCTCGCTGCAGAACGTCGAGCTCGGCGTTCGTGCCAGCGCGAAGTTCCCGCGAGCCGAGCACCGGCGCAGGGCGCGGGAAATGCTCGAGGCCGTCGGCCTGGGCGACCGGATGCAGCACAGGCCGGAGCAGCTGTCCGGCGGGCAGAGGCAACGCGTGGCCATCGCCCGGGCGCTGGCCTCCGAACCCGCGATCGTCATGGCCGACGAACCCACCGCTTCGCTGGACAAGCAGTCCGGGCGCGAGGTCGTGGATCGCATGAGGACGCTGGCGAAGGATCACGGCACGACCATCCTGCTGGTCACGCACGACAACCGCATCCTGGACATCGCCGACCGCATTGTGCACCTCGAGGACGGGCGCCTGTCGACCTTCACGGACGCGGTCATCGCGAACAACCGACAAATGATGATGATGCTGGCAGCGAATCGCCAAAAACAGCCGCTCGGCGAAATGATCGACACGCTCGACGAGCACGGCTTCCGGGAATTGCTCGAGGAAATCACTGCCGAGTCGCAGCGGTTCCTCGAAGCGACCTCCCTGGCCAGCAACGTCGCCTTCCGCAGCATGCTGGAGCAGGGGCTGTTCGCGTTCACGCGCAAGCTCGGGCAGTTGCTCAACGCCGAACGTTCGTCGCTGTTCCAGGTGGAGGGCGACTTCCTGGTGCTCAAGGTGGCAGAGAACCTGCAGGAACTGGGTGAAATCCGGTTCCCGGTCGGTAGCGGGATCGCCGGCGCGGTGGCCGAGACCGGTGAATCGATCCGTATCGACGACGCCTACTCGGACCCGCGCTTCAACCAGGAGATCGACCGCCAAACCGGATTCCGCACCCGCTCCCTGCTGACCCTGCCGGTCAAGAACCTGAAGGGCAAGGTGTTCGCCGTGGCCCAGCTTCTGAACCGGCTGGACGGGGAACCGTTCACCCTCGAGGATGAACAGCGGTTCGCGTCCTTCATCCAGTCCATCGGCGTAATTTTCGAGACGCAGCTCGGCCTGGCAAGGGGCGATTAGTGACCTCCGGAAGTGCCTCGTCCGAATGCCGCGAGAGCCTGATTCTCAACACGCTCGAGCGGTACTTCGGCATCCCGCTGACCGCTGACCATGCCCTCCTGCAAGAGGTCGAAACACGTTATCTCGCGGGCGGAGAGTGGCTGATCCGCCAGGGCGACGCCGGAAACGCTCTCTACTTCCTGGTCCGGGGGCGCCTGCAGGCCTGGGCGGCCGCCCCCGATGGGGAGCCGCGCGGACGCCTGCTGAACGAGATCGTGCCCGGCGACAGCGTCGGCGAACTCAGCCTGCTGACGGGCGCGCCGCGCACGGTCGGCATCCAGGCCATTCGCGACAGCCTGCTGGTTCGCCTCGACCGCGAGGCGTTCGATCACCTGGCACAGGAATATCCGGCGCTGGCGCTGCGGCTGGCCGCCAACGTGGCGGCCCTGCTGCAGAGCACGGCGCGGGCGCGCCCGTCAACACGCGACCTGAAGACCATCAGCATCCTGCCGCTGGACGCGACCCCGCGCGCCGCGGAATTCTGCCGCGACCTCGCCAACCGCCTCGACCAGGCCGGCGGCGCGCTGCGGCTCGACGCGGACAACCTCGGGCGGCACGGCGCTCCCGTGGCCGCCGTCAAGGGCGCGGAGGCGGTGCCTCACGCACTGGCCGACTGGCTGCACGACGAGGAAGGCCGGCACCGTTTCCTGATCTTCCAGTGCGCCGCGGAGAATCCGGCCTGGACGCGCTTTGCCCTACGGCAGTCCGACCTCGAGGTGTTCGTCGCCGATGCAGGTATGAACCCCGCCCCGCGTTCCTGGGAAGGAGCGCTGACGAACGCCGCGGGCGGAACCGTCGCGCGGCGGATGCTGGTGCTGCTGCAGCCCGAACACAGCCGGCCGATCCGGGAAACGGCGCGCTGGCTCGCGGACCGCCGGATCGACTTCCACGTGCAGGTCCGCGAGGACTGCCCCGAGGACCTCTGTCGCGTCGTCCGTATCATCACCGGGCAGGCGTTGGGCCTGGTCCTGGCAGGCGGTGCGGCGCGCGGCTTCGCGCACCTCGGTGTGTACCGCGCGATGCGGGAACTCGGCCTCGCCGTCGACTGGGTCGGCGGGACCAGCCTGGGCGCCATCATGGCGGCCACGCTGGCCAGTCCCTATTCGCTCGACGAGGCGATCGAGATCACCCGCAGTTGTTTCGTGGCGGGCAAGCCGTTCAGCGACTACACGCTGCCGCTGGTCTCGCTGATCGGCGGGCGCCGCATGGACCGCCTGCTCCACAAGCACATGGATTTCATGATCGAGGACCTGCCGACCCCGTTTTTCTGCGTGTCCTGCCACCTCGACAATGGCGCGATGCGCGTGCACGACAGCGGGTACCTGCCCGATGCGCTGCGCGCCAGCGCCTCGATCCCGGGAATCATCCCGCCGGCGGTCGTCGACCGGCGGCTGGCGGTCGACGGGGCCGTCATCAACAATCTGCCGGTCGATATCATGCAGCAGAAGCCGGTGGGGACCATCGTCGCGGTCGACCTGTCCGCCGACGCGGTGGTCGAAGTGGACTACCCGGCGACGCCGTCGCCCTGGGCCGTGCTGCGGGGGCGCTACCTGCCCCTCGCACGCAAGTTCCGGGTTCCCGGGCTGTCGACCGTACTGCTGAAGGCAACCGAACTCGGTACGTTGGCCCGCGTCCGGGAACTGGGCCGCCAGGCCGACCTGCTGCTGCAACCGGAGGTCCGGCGGTTCGGCATGACGGAGGTGAAGGCCTTCGACCAAATAGTCCAAGCCGGCTACGAGCACGCAATGGAGCAACTGCCGCCCTGGCTGGAGAACCGCCGGGACCCAGCCGAAACCGCGGCGTGAAACCGGGCGCCGCAGGAGCCAGATCATGAATCGAAGACAGTTCCTGCTCGCCACGCTGATCCTCGGCCTGACCGCCTGCGCCGGCCAGCCCGCGCCCGTTCCGGACTACGACGTACTGATCCGCAACGGCACGGTGTTCACCGGTGACGGGACCGCCGGCATGCCTGCCGACGTCGCCATCCGGGGCGATCGCATCGCCGCCATCGGTACGGTTACCGGCAGCGCCGCCCGGACGATCGACGCCACCGGGCTGGCCGTTACGCCCGGCTTCATCAACATGCTGAGCTGGGCGACCGAATCCCTGCTCGAGGACGGCCGCTCGCAAAGCGACATCCGCCAGGGCGTGACGCTGGAGGTGATGGGCGAGGGCTGGTCGATGGGGCCCTGGACCGACGCCATGAAGGACGAGGTCATGCGGCTCAACGCCGATATCGAGTACGACATCGAGTGGTCGACACTCGGCGAATACCTGCAGCGCCTCGAGGACCGCGGCGTGTCGGCCAATGTCGCCTCCTTCGTCGGCGCCACCACGGTGCGGATCCACGTTATCGGTTACGAAGACCGCGCGCCCTCCAAAGAGGAACTGGCGCAGATGGAAGCGCTGGTCGCCGCGGCGATGGAGGAAGGTGCGCTGGGCGTCGGTTCATCGCTGATCTACGCCCCGGCCTTCTACTCCTCGACCGAAGAGTTGGTCGCTCTGTGCCGCGTGGCCGCGAGCTATGGCGGGCGCTACATCTCGCACATCCGCAGCGAGGGCGCACAACTGCTGGAAGCGGTCGAGGAACTGATCACGATCGCCCGCGATGCCGGCATCGGCGCGGAGATATACCATCTGAAGGCGGCCGGCCGCGAGAACTGGGACAAGCTGGAGGCCGTATTCCAACGGGTGGAAGAAGCACGCGCCGAGGGGCTGGACATCACCGCGGACATGTACACCTATACCGCGGGCGCCACCGGTCTCGACGCCGCGATGCCGCCCTGGGTGCAGGAGGGCGGCCACGTCGCCTGGGTCCAGCGGCTGCGGGATCCGGCGATCCGGGCCCGGGTGATCGAGGAAATCCGGCAGCCGGGCGACGGCTGGGAAAACCTCTACCACGCAGCCGGCGGGCCGGACCGGCTGATTTTCCTGGGCTTCCGAAACGACGAGCTCAAGCCACTGACCGGCCTGACCCTGGCCGAGGTGGCGGCGCTGCGCGGCACGTCACCGGAAGACACCATCGTCGACCTCGTAATCGAGGACGACAGCCGGGTGGGCACCGCTTACTTCATCATGTCCGAAGAGAACATCGCCAGGAAGATCGCCCGGCCCTGGATGGCCTTCGGGTCCGATGCCGAATCGCTCGCCCCGGAGGGCGTGTTCCTGAAATCCAATCCCCATCCGCGCGCCTACGGCACGTTCGCCCGCCTGCTGGGCAAATACGTGCGAGAAGAGCAGGTGATCACGCTGCCGGAAGCCATCCGGCGCCTGACGTCGTTTCCGGCCGAGAATCTGGGCATTGCCGACCGGGGCCGGCTCGAGGTGGGCTACTTCGCCGATATAGCAGTATTCGATCCCACGACCATCCGCGATCACGCCACCTTTGCCGAGCCGCATCGCTACGCTACGGGCGTCCATCACGTACTCGTCAACGGCGTGCCGGTGCTGCTGAACGGCGAGCATACCGGCGCGACGCCCGGCCGCTTTGTCAGGAGGAGCCGCTCCGCGGACGCCCGGCGCGCCGATCGGTGAGGCGCTTGATGGCTGCCGCGGCGAGCAGCGCCACCGCGGCCATCGTCCAGACGGTCACCGCCCCGGTCGGCAGGTCGAGCAGAGCCGAGAGCACGATGCCGAACAGGAACGCCACAGCTCCGGTCAGGTAGCCCGCCGCCAGGCGGGCGGGACCGCTCATCCGCCGCGTTGCCAGTGCCGGCAGGATCAGGCTGGCGAAAACCAGGTAAATGCCGACCAGTTGCACCGAAGCCGTGATGGCGAACGCGAAGGTCGCGTAGAACATCGGCCGGCCGAGGCGCTCGCGCCCCGCAAACCACAGCAACAGCAGGACCGCGTAGAGCAACGAGACGGGGATCAGCTTGTGCCAGGTGGTCCACAGAATCTGCCCGACCAGGAGATCCTTGAGGTATTCTCCTCCGTGAGGGTTCTCCGCCAGCAGCAGCACGCTTCCGCTGGCGGCCAGGATGAACAGCGTGCCGATCAGCGCCTCCTGAATTTCGGGCCACCGGCGCTCCGTCCAGTTGAGCGCGGCGGCAGCCACCAGTGCCGAACCGACCGCCACGGCCTGTACGGCGTAGATATTCTCCTCCCAATCCATGAAACCCGCCGCGATCACGCCCAGCGCGGCGACCTGCGCGATCGCCAGGTCGATGAAGATGATGCCGCGCTGCAGCACAACCTGGCCGAGCGGCACGTGCGTGCTCAGCACCAGCAGGCCGGCCACCAGCGCCGGCCCGACGATCGACCAGTCCAGCAGGTCCCAGTTCAAGGCGCCACCGCGGCCAGGAGGCGGTCGAGCACGTCGTCGAACAGGCCGAACAGGTCGCCGGCGCCCTCGGTCCCGCCGACGGTCAGTGGCAGCACAATGGCCGGAATACCGGTCCGCTCCTGGAGCCATTCAGAGGGCTTGGCGCTCTGGAACGGCGCGCGGATGATGGCGTCGGCGCCGGATCCGTCGGTGCCCAGTTCGTCCAGCAGGGAAGCCAGATGGGTCGCGGTCGGCGGTATGCCGGGCACCGGTTCCAGCGTGGCGACTTCCTCCAGCTTCAGCCAGTCCTCGAGGTAGACCCAGGACGTGTGATGGCAAACCACCCGTCTGCCGTTCAGGGGGGCGGCGCGCGCCTC
>CALKKN010000037.1 GCA_937995275.1 uncultured Lysobacterales bacterium
TCATTGTCATCGTGGAAGATTCTCCTGGTGCGCAACAGCCCCTCGACCTCCAGCTGGGGATTGATCGACGCACGGACCTGCTCCAGGGTATTGAGGAGCGCCGTCAGGCCTTCCAGCGCATAGTACTCGCACTGTACCGGGATCAGGACGCTGTCTGCAGTGGCGAGGGCGTTGAGGGTCAGCATGTTCAGCGCCGGCGGGCAGTCGATGAACACCCACGCGTAACGCGACAGCACCGGCTCCAGCGAGCGCTGCAGCGCAAATTCGCGCCCCTCCTGCTGAAGCAGCGCCACCTCAGCGGCGGTCAGATCGCCGTTGGACGGCAGCAGATCGAAGTCCAGCCCTTCGGGGCGCAGCAACGTTTCGTCGATCGGCCGTTCCCCCAGCAGGACCTCGCAGGCGGAAACGTGCAGGCGGCGCGGATCGATGCCGCAACCTGTCGTGGCATTGCCCTGCGGGTCCAGATCGACCAACAGCACCGGGTACTTCATGCTGGCGAACGCCGCGGCCAGGTTGACGCAGGTCGTGGTCTTGCCGACCCCGCCTTTCTGGTTGGCGATTGCGATGGTGCGGTTGTGGTTCATGGAATGACGGACATGATGACGAGGTGACGGTCCTCTTGCAATCCCGGCACCGCAAGTTTTTTCACCGCGCGCACCTGCACCCAGTCCGGCAGCCCCTCCAGCTCGGCAGCGGGATGGCGGCCCTTCATCGCCAGCAGGTCTGCTTCGCCGGCCAGCCGGCGCGCCGCACCGGCGAAGCCTGCCAGCGTTGCGAAGGCACGACTGATGATCGCGTCAAAAGGCACCTCCGGCGCATAGGCATCCAGCCGCGCCTGCACCGGCTCGATGTTCCGCAGGCCGAGTCGGCGGCGCACCTGATTAAGAAAACGGATCTTCTTGCCGGCGCTGTCCAGCAGGGTAACCTCGAGATGCGGCCGGGCGACGGCCAGCGGTACCCCCGGCAGGCCGGCCCCGGTGCCGGCGTCCAGCAGACGACCGGCGGGGATCCACGGCAGCACCGCCAGGGAATCGAGCAGGTGACGCACGACCATGGCGCGCGGTTCCCGGACGGCCGTCAGGCTGTAGGCCCGGTTCCACTGCTGCAGCAGCTCCAGGTAGGTCAGCAGCGAGTCGACCTGTCCCGGTCCCAGCCCCGACTCGCCGAGCTGTTCGAGGCCGGCGCGCAGGATTTCGGCCGGGTCGCGCTCCCGCATCGGGACCCGCGCGGGTCAGCGCAGGCCCGCCGAGCGCATCTCCGAGGACATCTTGTTGGCGATGTCGCGGGCGGCGTCGGTGTGCTCCGTGTCCTTGGTAAACGTCACGATGCGCCAGACAGGCATTTCGGTCTCCATGTCATAGTAGCTGGACTCGACATAGGCCGTCGTGCGGAAGTCCGCCCAGCCCGGCCCCTGCCGCACCGCGTACACGTCGGTGAAACCCGTGAAGTACGGGCGGCCCCAGTTGTAGGTCACCCCGCTGCCCAGGTACTGCAGCCAGTAATCCGACCGCACGTACCCTTCGGAGGTGCCGCCCCCGGAGTAGAACATCACGACCACGCCATCCACATCGGCCCGGCGCAGCAGACCGGTCGCAGCTTCGGTGTCGATTTCCCCGCGGATGCCGCCGCTCATACCGGGCAGCCGGCTGCTGGGCACTGCCGGCGTCCCCTTGTCCGCCATGATCCGGGCCACGTCGATCTCGACCGACTCGCGCATCAGCGCTTCGGGCAGCACCGCGATGACCGCCACCTTGTCGGGTTTGTTCGTGACCGGCTCGTCGGTCCGCCAGCTGTCCACGACGCTGGTTTGTGCGCAGGCCGCCAGCAAAACAACGCTGGCCAGCAGAAGTATCAATCTGCCGCTCGCTCGGCAGCAATCCTCGTAATTCATGAAGCAGTCCGCTTGAACCAAAGCGGCATCTTAACCCATGGCCGGGCGCGCCGAAACCGTCGGCTCAGATCGACAGGTCCAGTTCCTCGGCGCGATGGCAGGCGACCCAGTCGCCGCTCTCCATGCGCCGCAGCGCCGGAACGTCCGCCTCGCAACGGTTGATGCGGTACGGGCAACGGTTGTGGAAGATGCATCCTCTGGGCCGCTGGAACGGCGAGGGCATGTCCCCCGTCAGCCAGCTTTCCGCCCGAACCCGGCGGGCCAGTTCGGGGTCGGGGATCGGCACCGACTTCATCAGCGCGTTGGAATAGGGGTGCAGCGGCCGCCGGTAGAGATCGGCCTTGGCCGACACCTCCATGGCCTGCCCCATGTACATCACCAGCACGCGGTTGCTGATGTGGCGCACCACGGACAGGTCGTGCGCAATGAAGATCAGCGCCAGGCCGAGCTTGCGCTGCAGGGTGCGCAGCAGATTGATGATCTGCGCCTGGATGGACACGTCGAGCGCGGACACCGGCTCGTCGCAGATCAGCAGGCGCGGGTTCAGCGCCAGCGCCCGGGCAATGCCGATGCGCTGGCACTGGCCGCCCGAAAATTCGTGCGGATAACGATTGATCTGGTTGGGCAGCAGGCCGACCATCTTCATCATGCCGCGGGTGCGTTCCTCGACCTGCAGGCGCTCCATGTGCGGATAGAACGTCCACAGCGGTTCGGCGATGATGTCGCCGGCGGTCATTCGCGGGTCGAGCGATGCGACCGGGTCCTGGAACACGATCTGAAGCTGTTTGCGTTTCTGCCGCAGGGCCTCTTCATCGAGCCCCGTCAGGTCCTCGCCCATCCACTGGACACGGCCGCGGTTGGGCGAGATCAGCCCCAGGATGGCGCGCGCCAGCGTCGACTTGCCGCAACCGGACTCGCCGACGATACCCAGCGTTTCGCCGGCGTTGAGTTCGAAGCTGATGCCGTCAACGGCCCTGATCTGCCGCTCCCTGCGCTGCAACAATCCACCCGTCGTGCTGGTGAACGTAACGGCGAGATCCTGCACCCTGAGGACCGGCTTGCTCACGCACCGTCCTCCCCGACTGCTTCGGCGGCCACGATCTGCCCGCCATCCATGGGCAGAACGCAGCGGCTGGCGCGGCCGCCCTCCCCCTGCCACAACGGCGGCGGCTGGCGGCAGCCTTCCGTGGCTTCGCTGCAGCGATCCCGGAAGGGGCAGCCCGAGGGCAGCTCCAGCAGGTTCGGCGGATTGCCGGGGATCGCCTGCAGTTCGTCGTCCGACACCCGGTCCAGGCGCGGCACCGAGGCGAGCAGGCCCCGCGTGTAGGGATGCTGGGGACGGTAAAAGATGTCGTCGACCGTGCCGGTTTCGACCATCTGTCCGGCATACATGACGATGATGCGGTCGCTGACCTCAGCCACGGCAGCCAGGTCATGGGTGATCAGAATGATCGACATGCGGGTCTGCTCGCGCAACCGGCCGACCAGCTCGGTGATCTGGGCCTGCACCGTGACGTCCAGTGCGGTGCTCGGCTCGTCGGCGATTAGCAACTCCGGCTCGCACAACAGCCCGATCGCGATCATGACGCGCTGCCGCATGCCGCCCGAGTACTCGTGGGGGTATTGCCGGATGCGCTCCTCGGGGTCCGGGATGCGCACCGCACGCAGCATTTCCACGGCATGCGCCCGAGCCTCGTCGCGGGCCAGGCCCTGGTGGTGCATGGCGACCTCAATCATCTGCTTCTCGATGGTCAGGTACGGGTTGAGCGAAGTCATGGGATCCTGGAAGATC
Source organism: uncultured Lysobacterales bacterium (assembly GCA_937995275.1). Taxonomy (GTDB): domain Bacteria; phylum Pseudomonadota; class Gammaproteobacteria; order Xanthomonadales; family SZUA-36; genus CALKKN01. Next base: position 3,684 of record CALKKN010000037.1, read on the forward strand.
ATCGCGATGCGACGGCCGCGAATTCCTCTGAGCTCCCTCGGCTTCATCTGCATCAGGTCCTCGCCGTCGAACAGCGCGACGCCGCTGGCGCTGCCGTTTTCGGCCAGCAGGCCCATGATAGCCATGACCAGCTGGCTCTTGCCGGCGCCGGACTCGCCGACGATCGCCAGGGTTTCGCCCTCGCCGACCTCGAAGTCCATGCCGTTGACCGCCTTGACGACACCTTCCGGAGTGTCGAAACGCACCTCGAGGCCGGAGACTTCGAGCAGCGCCATCAGAGCCTGTCCTTCGGGTCGAGGGCGTCGCGCATGCCGTCGCCGATGTAGTTGAAGCAATAGAGTGTGACGGTCAGGAATACAGCCGGGAACACCAGCGTCCACGGCGCCGACTCCATGTCCTGGGCGCCGTCGTTGACCAGCGCGCCCCAGGAACTCATGGGCTCCTGCACGCCCAGACCCAGGAAGCTCAGGAAGGACTCGACCAGGATGACCTGCGGAATGGTCAGGGTCACGTAGACCATCACCACACCCAGCAGGTTCGGGATGATATGGCGGCGGATGATGGCGTTGTGGTCGACGCCGCAGGCGCGCGCCGCCTCGACGAACTCCATGTTCTTCAGACTCAGCGTCTGGCCGCGCACGATGCGCGCCATGTCCAACCAGTTGACGGCGCCGATCGCCACGAAAATCAGCAGGATGTGCCGTCCGAACACCACCATCAGCAGAATTACGAAGAACATGAAGGGCAGCGCGTAGATGATGTCCACCACGCGCATCATGACGCGGTCGGTCAGCCCGCCGTAATAGCCGGCCACCGCGCCGTAGGTGACGCCGATCGCCAGGCTGACCAGCGTGGCGACCAGGCCGACCAGCAGCGAGATGCGCCCGCCCTCGAGCGTGCGCACGAGCAGGTCGCGCCCCACGGCGTCGGTGCCGAACCAGTGTCCGGTCTCGAGGCTGGGTGGCGAGGAGGTGTGGTCCCAGTCCGTGAAATCGGGCTCCCACGGCAGCAGCATCGGCCCGAACACCACCAGCAGCACCATGACGGCCATGATGATGCCGCTGACCACCGCGGCGCGGTTTTTCAACAGCCGATGCGAGGCGTCCGTCCACAGCGAACGGCCCGGCACGTCCGCCGCCGCCAGTGCCTGGGCGAAGGGGTCCTCAACTGATGGCGTGGTGCGCTCGCTCATTGCGTCTCGTCGTAGCGGATCCGCGGGTTGAGCCAGGCGTAGAGCAGGTCGACGATGAAGTTCAGCACGATGATCACCACGCCGTAGAACACGACAACGCCCATCACCAGCGTGTAGTCCCGGTTCAGGGCGCCCTGCACGAAGTAGCTGCCGAGGCCCGGGATGCTGTAAATCCGCTCGATCACCACCGACCCGGTGATCAGCGCAGCGGTGGCCGGCCCCATGTACGAGATCACCGGCAGGATCGCGGGCTTGAGCGCATGACGGCGGATCACGACGCGTTCCGGCAGGCCTTTCGCCCGCGCCGTCCGGATGAAATTGCTGTGCAGCACTTCGATCATGCTGCCCCGCATCAGGCGCGCGATGTAGGCGATGACCGGCAGGGCCAGCGTCACGACCGGCAACACCATGCGCTGCCACGACCAGTCCCAGCCGCCCGCGGGAAGCCAGCCCGCATAGACCGCCACGCCGAGGATCAGCAGCGGCGCGACGACGAAATTCGGGATCGAAATACCGAGCATGGCGACCCCCATGATCGAATAGTCCGCCGCCGAGTTCTGCCGCAGTGCTGCCGCGATGCCCACCAGAGAACCGATCACGAACGCCAGCAGCATGGCCAGGCCGCCGAGGGTCGCGGACACCGGAAATCCCTGCGCGATCAGTTCATTGACGGACCAGTCCTTGTACTGGAAGGACGGCCCGAAGTCCCCGGATATGATTTGGCCCAGGTACCGGAAATACTGTTGCAAAAGGGGTTCGTCGAGGTGGTACTTGGCGTCGAGGTTGGCGCGGATTTCCGGCGGCAGCGCCTTTTCGCTGTCGAAGGGACCGCCGGGGGCCACGCGAATCAGGAAAAATGCGATCGTGATCAACACCAGCAGCGTGGGGATGAGCCCCAGCAAACGCGTCGCGGCATGGCGCAGGATGCCCTCCTGCTTCACGGTTCCTGGCCCTCCGGCTCGCCTTCGGGCGCGGGCTCTTCAGCCGCGGCCTGCGGGGGCTCTTCCGCACTCACTGGTTCATCCGGCTGTTCCGGGGCGGCAGGTTCGGCCGCCGGATCGCCGCGCAGCCTGAGCTTGAACATGTGGCGCGTCTGGTGATGGTCCATCACGTTGTTCTGCCAGCCCCTCAACTGTCTGCTGACCAGCCTTTTTGTCACGTAGGTGTAGATCGGGACGATCACGTTGTCGATCATCAGCACGCGCTCGGCTTCGAACATCAGGCGTTCGCGCCTGGCCCGCACGCGCTCGGTGCCGATCTCGTCGAGCAGGGCATCGAAGGTGCTGTTGCTGTATCCGTAGTCGTTACGCCCATGACCGGTGCGGAAAAGTTCGAGAAAGCTGTAGGGGTCATTGTAATCGCTGACCCAGCCGGCCCTGAACACCTGCGTGACGACCTTCTGTTCGCGGTTCTGCAGGAACACCCGGAATTCCTCGTTGACCAGCGTGGTGTTCACGCCGAGCACCTGCTTCCACATCGAGGCGACCGCCAGCGCCATCTTCTTGTGGTTTTCGCTGGTGTTGTAACGGATCTCGACCCGCAGCGGGCGCTCCTCGGAATAGCCGGCCTGTTCGAACAGCCGGCGCGCCTCGTGGTTACGCTCCTCCTGGGTCCAGTCGGCATACTCCGGGACGAAGGGCACGTAGCCGTCCATGCCGGGCGGCACCAGGGAAAAGGAAGGCTGTTCGCCGAACTGCGCCACCTTGTCGGCCAGAATCTGGCGGTCGATGGCCAGAACCAGCGCCATCCGCAGGGAGGGGTTGTCGATGAACGGTTCACGGGTCAGGTTGAAGCCTAGGAAATAGGAGCCCATCCAGGGGCTCACCACGAGTTCGTCGGGGTAGTTCTTCTGCAGCCACCTGAACTGGTTGTTCGGTACCTCGTTGGTCCAGTCGATTTCGCCCGCGCGGAACGCCTTGACCTCGGTGGAATGGTCCTCGACCGGGTAATAGTGAACGCGCTCGACGATGGTGCGGTCGGCCTCCCGGAATGCCGGGTTTTTCTCCAGCACGACTTCGACGCGCGGCACCCAGTCGGACAACACGTAGGCGCCGTTGGAGACCAGGTTGCCGGGGCGGGAAAACTGCTCGCCGAATTCCTCGATGTTCCTGCGGTTGACCGGGTAGGCGATCGGGTTCGTCAGCAGCCCGAGGAAATAGGGGGTCGGCCCGGTCAGCGTGATCTGCAGCGAATACTCGTCCAGCAGGGAAACACCCAGTTCCTCCACCGGCAGCTCCCCGGCCAGGACCTCGCGGGCGTTCAGGATCGGCAGCAGCATCCTCGCCGCGTTGGCCGCGGTCGCGGGGTCGGCGGCGCGCCGCAAGCTGTAGACGAAGTCCTCGGCCTTCAGCGGGTCGCCGTTGGACCAGGTCAGGTCCCGGCGCAGGTAGAAGGTGTAGGTTCGGGCATCGCGGGAAATGTTCCAGCGCAGGGCGACCCCCGGAATCACATCTCCGTCGGCGGACTCGCTCGTCAGCCCTTCGAACAGGTCGCGCAGAATGTGCGCAGCAGGCACACCGATGGCCAGGTGCGGGTCGAGCGTCGCCGGCTCCTCACCATTGCCGCGGCGAACAACCTGCTGATCCGCCAGCACCGCGCGGTCGGGCTGGCCATCCTCCAGCAAGACCATCTCGACCGGCTCGGGACGCCTGCTGATCGGCCCGCCGACGTCGCTGTCGCGGTCACCGCAGGCCGCCAGCCCCGCAAGGCAGGCAACGGCGAAAACCCAAATTGGCTTCCAACGGGTCAAAACTCGTCCGTCTCCAACTGCAGGTACCTCGAAAGATGAATATCGCGCAGGTTGTCCGCGTAGCCGGACACCCGCGGCCTGACCAAGTGGCGCGAAACATAATAATAGAGGGGTATGACCGGCATGTCCTCTGTCAACAGAGTCTCGGCCTGCCGCAATAGTTCCATGCGCTGCGCTCCGGCCGCCGCGCCGGCCCGGCTCAGCAGATCGTCGAAAGCGGGGTTGCGGTAGAACGTGTGGTTCATGCTGCTGTCGCCGATGAGGAGGTCCAGGAAGCTGGTGGGGTCGGCGAAGTCGGCGATCCAGCCACCGCGGAAGACTTCCGTGACTGTGCCGAGCCTGCGATTGTTGACGAACACCTTCCACTCTTCGTTCACCAGTTCGGTGTTGACACCGAGCACCTGCTTCCACATGGCCGCGACGGCTACCGCAACCCGGCGGTGCACGCCCGAGGTGTTGTAGCGCAGTTCGAGCAGCAGCGGCCCGTTCCGGGCGACACCGGATTGCCGGTACAAGCGCCGCGCGTCCGCCTCCCGGTCGGCCTGACTCAGACCCGACTGCGGCATAACGGCCGGCGTGTAGCCGGCGATGCCCGGCGGCACAATGCTCCAGCCGGGCAACTCGCCGGCACCCAACACCGTGCGGGCCACGATCCCGCGGTCGATCGCCAGCGCGAGCGCCTGACGCAGTTCCCGGGACCGGCCCAGTTCGGGGTGCGTGAGGTTCAGTCCCAACCAGAATGATCCCAGGTAGGGGTGCACATGCAGGTCATCCGGCAGATGCTCCTGCAGCCACGCGAACCGCCCAGCCGGGATCGTTTCGGTGATGTCGAGTTCGCCGGCGCGATAACGGGCGAGCTCGGTGGCCGGCTCCTCGATCGGGTAATACACGACGCCGTCCAGGGCGATCGTTCCTGCCGCATGGAATTCCGGGTTCGGCGCCAGCCGGATGCTGGCGCGCGGCGTCCATTCGGTGATGCGGAAAGCCCCGTTGACCGGCGCGCTCCGGGGATCGTCCAATCCATCGGCATGCAGCGGAAACGCCACCGGGTGGGCCAGGATCTCCGGGAACCACGGGGCCGCCTGGTTCAATTCGATTTCGAGCGTGCCGGGATCGACGGACCGGATCCCCAGAGCGTCGGGCTCCAGGCGGCCCTGCAGGATGTCCTCGGCGTTGCGGACGTGACGCAGCAAACCCGCCGTGGCGGCGGCCGTGGCCGGCGTGAACGCTCGCCGCCAGGCGCGAACGAAGTCGCCGGCGGTGACCGGGTCGCCATTCGACCACCGCGCGTCGGCACGCAGCTTGAAGCGGTAGCGGAGACCGTCGTCCAGCACTTCCCAGGCGGCGGCCTGGCCCGGCACCGGCTCGCCGCTGACATCGAAGGTGACCAGTCCCTCGCGGATGTCCCGCAGCAGATTGACCGCCGCCAGCCCCTGGGCCTGGTGGATCTGCAGGGAGTCGGGCTCGGGGCCGAGCCCGCGATGGACCGTGGCCGCGCTCAGGGTTCCGGCCAGCAGGGCCAGGGTTAGTCCGGCAAGGGGGAAAAGGACACGGGTCGGGCGGGTGGGCATTTGGCGGTCCGGCCTGTTTCGATCCTGTCGCTGCGTGTATTCTAGTGTACTGCAACCCTGCCGGAGGGGCATTCGGAATCCCGCCGCCACGGCCGGTACGGGCCCGCAGGAGGGAGCACCGCAATTGACAACGTCCACCAACATCCAGCACGTGGAGTCTCGCGCCGAACTCGTCGAGTATCTGGCGAGCGGCTGTAAGCCGGAAGGCCGGTGGAAGCTCGGCACGGAACACGAGAAATTCGGGTACACGGTGGACGACCTGAGGCCGCTGCCTTACGAGGGCGAGCGCAGCATCCACGCGATCCTGACGGCGCTGGCGGCGCGTTACGAGTGGCGCCCGACGCTGGAGGGTGGCCTGCCCATTGCGCTGCTCGACGACACCGGCGCCTCCATCACGCTGGAGCCGGGCGGCCAACTCGAGCTGTCAGGCGCCCTGCTCGACAACATCCACCAGACCTGCACTGAGGTGAACACGCACCTGCGGCAGGTGCGCAGTGTATCCGAGCCGCTGGGCATTGCGTTCCTGGGCATGGGCTTCCAGCCCAAGTGGCGCCGCGAGGACATGCAGTGGATGCCCAAGGCGCGCTACCGCATCATGCGGCAGTACATGCAAAAGGTCGGCACGCTCGGGCTCGACATGATGACGCGCACCTCCACGGTGCAGGTCAACCTGGATTTCAGTTCCGAGGCCGACATGGTGCGAAAATTCCGCACCGCTCTGGCCCTGCAGCCGATTGCCACCGCGCTGTTTGCCAACTCGCCGTTCACCGACGGAAGGCCCAACGGGTACCTGAGCTACCGCTCCCGGGTCTGGGAGGACACCGACCCCGACCGGACCGGCATGCTGCCGTTCGTGTTCGACGCCGGTATGGGCTTCGAGCGCTATACCGACTACATGCTGGACGTACCGATGTACTTCGTCTACCGAAATGGCGAGTACGTCGATGCCACCGGACAGTCTTTCCGCGATTTTCTGGCCGGACGGCTGCCGGCGCTGCCGGGCGAAAAACCGACCCTGAAGGACTGGGAGGACCACCTGACAACCGCGTTCCCGGAAGTCAGGCTGAAGCGCTATCTCGAAATGCGGGGCGCGGACGGCGGCCCCTGGGCCAGATTATGCGCCCTGCCGGCCCTGTGGGCGGGCCTGCTGTACCATCAGCCCTCGCTGGAGGCGGCCTGGGACGTAGCGCGCGACTGGAGCATGGAAGAGCGGCTGCAGCTGCGCAGCGACGTGCCCCGGCTCGGCATGCGCGCCGCGATCCGCGGCCGCACCGTGCGCGAGATCGCGTTGGACGTGATCGACATGGCGAGGGAGGGCCTGACCGCCCGCGCCCGCCTGAACGCCGCGGGTGACAACGAGACCGGCTTCCTGACGCCCCTGCAGGAAGTTGCCGAAACGGGGGTCACCCCGGCCGAACGCAAGCTCGGCTGGTACCACGGGAAGTGGCGGGAATCGGTGGATCCGGTATTCACCGAGTGCGCCTATTGACCCCTGCGAGCCGTGCCTCAGGGGCATGCCCCGATGCGCTGGCCGACCCAGTTCATGGTCATTTCCATGGCCTGACCCTGCACATTCATGCTGATCGTGCCGCCACCCTGGACCCGGTCGCCGTGGGAAGTTGCCTGCCATTCCCCGTGAGAGGTGCCGCCGCCCTCGACGGGGCAGTCGAATGACCATTTCATCGTCTTGTCGTCAACCTGCTCCATCTCGAAGCTGCAGTTCGGGTCCATCTCTTCACCCTGCAGTTCATCCACCGAGATGACCGACTTTTCGATGCACTCCTGGACCGTGTTCACCTGCGGCTGCGGCAGCATCGGCATATGCATCGTCGAGGTCATCTCCCACAGACCCGGTTCGATCGGGATTCCTTCCGCGCCGGCGGCAACCCCGGACGACAAAAGGCCCGCTGCAATCAGGCTTATTCTCAACATTCGGACTCTCCTTTTTTTCGTTGGCGCCCCGGCCCGCCTGCGCATAGGTCGATCGTGCATCGCGCCGGCGGGTGTCAGAACGGCAGTTCCAGATCGGGTCTGACCGCCAGCATCTGGCTACGGAACTCAGCCTTGATGCGGGCCAGCGCCTCTTCTGTGTCGGCGTCGAACCGAACCACCAGGATGGGCGTGGTATTGGAGGCGCGCACCAGGCCCCAGCCATCCTCGAAGTCCGCGCGCAGGCCGTCGATGGTGGCGATGCGAGCCTGGCCGAAGCGGGCCCGGGCGCGAAAATCCTCGATGAACCGGTGATTTTCGCCCTCCTGCATCTGGACTTTCAACTCCGGCGTACTGTAGCTCGACGGCAGGGCGTTGAGGATGGCCTCGGGCGGGGTTTCGGTGCTGCTCAGGATTTCCAGCAGCCGCGCCGCTGAATAAATTCCGTCGTCTACCCCGTACCAGCGTTCCTTGAAGAAGAAGTGCCCGCTCATCTCCCCGGCGAACGGCGACCCGACCTCTTTCATCCTGGCCTTGATCAGCGAGTGGCCGGTCTTGTACATCATCGGCACACCGCCGGCCTCCTCGATCACTTTGGGCAGATGACCCGTGCACTTGACGTCGTAAATGATGGTCGCGCCCGGAACCCGGTCCAGCACGTCCATCGCCAGCAGCATCATGACGCGGTCGGGGTAAATGATGTCGCCGGCCAGCGTGACCACGCCCAGCCGGTCTGCATCCCCGTCCAGGGCCAGCCCCAGGTCTGCGTCCATCAGCCGTACCGACTCGATCAGGTCCCTGAGATTCTCAGGCTCGCTGGGATCGGGGTGGTGATTCGGAAACGTGCCGTCCACCTCGTCGAACAGCGGCAGCACCTCGGCCCCGATCGCGCGCAGCGTCTCGGCCGCACAGACGCCACCGATGCCGTTGCCGCAGTCGACCACCACCTTCAGGGGACGCTCGAGCTGAATATCGTCGGCGATCTTCGCGATGTAGTCGGGGATGACATCGCGGACCGTAACCGTCCCCTGACCGCTCCGCAGGCGGCCCGCAACGATTCGTTCGTACAGATCGCCAATGGCCTCGCCATGCAGGGTATCGCCGCCGATCATGATCTTGAAGCCGTTGTAGTCCGGCGGGTTGTGGCTGCCCGTGATCATGACGCCCGAACCCGCCGCGATCTGGTGCGCGGCGAAATACAGAACGCCCGTCGGGACGCCGCCGATATCGAGCGCATCGCAGCCGCTGGACAAGATACCCTCGATCATGCCTTGCATCAGGTAGGGCCCGGACAGGCGCCCGTCCCTGGCCACCACCACGGGCCCGGCATTGCTTTCGAGGGCCAGAGCGCCGACCGCCTGGCCCACCTGCCTGGCGACGCCCGAGTCGAGCGTGCGATTGATCACCCCCCGGATGTCGTACGCTCGAAAAATCTCCCGTTTGAGTTCCACTGGTTCGTGCTCCGTTTCCCGCAGCTTACGCTGTTCGGCGAGGTTGTACTTCAAGTGCATTGGCGGCGGTACGGGCGCAATGGCCTCTGCCGCGGCGTCGCTGGCGGACGTCTCGGCCTCGCCCGGGGCGCCATCGAATTCGATGGCGAGTGTTTCGTCCGCGGGCAATGCCGCTGTGTCGCCGGCCTCCAGGCCGCTGGCTCGCCCCCGTTGTTTTCGCAGGGCTTGCTCGGCACGGCGCTGCAGGGCCCACTGTCGGTTGCTGCGCCGCAGCAGGACCGCGCCGGCCAGGCAAAGCAGACCTGTCGCCACCATCAGCATCAGATTCACGAAGCCGAGCCGCACCACCTGCTGCTGGCGCGGGACCTCGAGCCGCATCAGCGTTCCGGGAACGGACAGGCGATCCGGAATTTCGTCCAGCAGGGCGGGGTCACCGACCTCAGCCAGCCTGCTGATTGGCTGCGTTCCATTGAACTGCGACAGGCGAATCGCCCCCAACCGGTCGTGTTCCGGCTGGAAGGCAGAAAGCAGGTAAGCGGAATCCAGCGTCACGACCAACGCGCCAAGCAACTCGTCTTCGGGCTTGATGGGTGCGGCATCAGCGAGCACCGGCGGCCGCGCGCTGTTGTGCATCTGCAGCAGGGCCTGCTTGCCGGCCAGGGTGGTCAGCACCATGTCGAACACCGCATAGCCGTTCGGCCCGATGTTTTCGGGTTCAACGCCGTGCAGGTCCGTTGAGAAAACCTGGACACCGGAGACCTGGGGAATCCGGCCGTTCGTATAGGCGAAGAGATCTTCCACGCTTTCCGGATCGTCCAGCGCACGCGCTGCCAGGACCTGCACCTGCGAATCCTTCAGTACGCGCTTGAGTGACTGTACCGGCTCGCTCAGCTGCGTAATGGCCGCCGCGCCTTCGGCTTCGACGGCCTTGGCCTGCCCGGCAGCCCGCCACTCGCCGGTGCCCAGCCAGACCGAAGCCCCCACCCCAACCACGCCGGCCAGTGCAAGGAGGTAGATCAGCCAGCTGCTGACGTGTTTCTTGCCCGACAGCCAGCTCGTCGCCATGACCTTTTCCTTCAGGTCCATGTCGGCACGCCCTCACGCATGTCCGGTATGCCCGAATCCCCCGCCACCGCGGTCGGTAGACTCGAAATCCGCGACCCGCTCCCAGCGCGCCTTCACGACCGGCAGGAACACCAGCTGAGCGATGCGTGCTCCCGGCTCGACAGTGAAATCCGCATTGGAACGGTTCCAGCACGACACGAACACCTGCCCCTGGTAGTCGCTGTCGATCAGGCCGACGAGGTTGCCGAGCACGATCCCGTGCTTGTGGCCGAGGCCGGAACGGGGCAGGATCACGGCCGCCAGGCCGGAATCCTGCATGTGCATCGCGAAGCCCGCCGGGATCAGGTGCGTCTCCCCGGGCGCGATGACCAGGAGCTCGTCGACGCAGGCCCTCAGGTCCAAGCCCGCCGAGCCATCCGTCGCGTAATCCGGCAGCGGAAAATCACTACCCAGACGCGGGTCGAGAATCTTGATCTGTACGGGTTTCAATGCTCTCCCTGTCCCTGAGACGGTCAGCTGCCGCGCTGACCAGCGAGCGGGCCAATTGGCGCTTGCTCCCCTTGCCGAGATGCCGCTCGCCGCCGGGCCACAGCAGCAGGATTTCGTTCTGTTCGCTTTCGAAACCCGTGCCCGCCCGCCCGACGCGGTTAGCGGCAATCATATCAAGCCTCTTGGCGGAAAGCTTCTCCCGCGCGTGCTGTTCGAGCTGTTCGGTTTCGGCCGCGAATCCCACGGTCATGGGTCCGTCCTCCAGCGCCGCGACCTCGGCGATGATGTCGGGATTACTGACCAGGTCCAGATGCTGCCGGTCCGGGCCCTTCTTCAGTTTCTGCCCGGCCTGCTGCCGCGGGCGGTAGTCGGCCACGGCGGCGACCCCGAAAAACAGGTCCGCGCCGCGCACGACCCGCATAACGGTGTCGCGCATCTCGACGGCACCGCGAACGTCCGTGCGCTCGACGCCCGGAGGCGTCGGCAGGCGCACCGGTCCTGCAACCATGCTGACCCGGGCGCCGGCCGCGGCCGCCGCGGCGGCGACCGCGAAGCCCATGCGGCCCGACGAACGGTTGCCGATGAAGCGCACCGGATCGATGTCCTCGTAGGTCGGGCCGGCTGTAACGACCACGTGCCGATCGGCCAGGGCCGCGCCGGGTGGGGTCATCAGCGCCGCGACCAGGTCGGAGGGCTCGGTCATGCGTCCCGGACCCGTATCGCCACAGGCCTGGCTGCCGCTCTCCGGGCCGATGATACGAACGCCCCGCTCTTCCAGCAGACGGCAATTGTCCTGCGTGGCCGGATGCGACCACATCTGCTGATTCATCGCCGGTGCCACGATCAGCGGCGCCGTGGTGGCCAGGCAGAGGGTGGACAACAGGTCATCGGCCAGCCCATGGGCGAGGCGGGCGATGAAATCCGCCGTGGCCGGGGCGACTACGACCCGCCCGGCCCAGCGCGCCAGCTCAATATGCCCCATGCCGGCCTCGGCCTTATCATCGAGCAGTTCAGTGTGCACCGGATTGCCGGACACTGCCTGGAAGGTAAGGGGGGCGACGAAAGCCCGGGCTCCGCGGGTCATGACCACGCGCACGTCGGCGCCCGCGTCGCGCAACCGGCGCACGAGTTCAGCCGACTTGTAGGCCGCGATACCGCCGGTAACCCCCAGCACGATGTTCTCGCCGTTCATTTCTGGTCGCGCTCCATGTCCGCCTCGGCTGCCGCTGAAAAAGCGGACATTCTTGCCGACGGCACGATGATAGCTTACATCCACTGTGGCCAATTTTCCGTAACCGGCCGGCGGCCGGTGCCGCACAATGCGTTTTCAACGCTACCGCAAACACGGGGAACCGAAGGAGCCGGGGCACGCTCATGCACCTTGTCAGGCCCAGGGAAAAACTCGCCAGGGAGGGGGTCGCCTCGCTGACCGACGCGGAGCTGCTCGCCGTGCTGCTGGGCACGGGCAGCTGCAGGCTCCCGGTCCTGGAGGTCGCAGCCGGGCTGCTGGCGACGTTCGGGGGGCTGCGTGGGCTGCTGCGCACAGGCCAGCGCGACCTGCAGCGCCAGCGCGGGCTGGGGCCCGCCAAGTCCGCGCAACTGTGCGCCGTCCTCGAACTGTCGCGGCGCTACCTGCGGGAGGTGCTGGAAAGGGGCGATCCGCTCGAAAACCCGGCGGCCACCGAGCAGTACCTCAAGACGGCGCTGCGCGATCATCCCCATGAGGTCTTCGCCTGCCTTTTTCTCGACACGCGCCATCGGGTCATCGCCTTCGAGGAGCTGTTCCACGGGACGATCGACGGTGCCACGGTCTACCCCAGGGTGGTCGCCGAAAAGGCGCTTCGCCACGGCGCCGCGGCGCTGATCGCGGCGCACAACCACCCGTCCGGTGTCAGCGAACCGAGCCTCGCCGATCAGGCGATCACGCGGCGCCTCAGGGACGCCTTGGCGCTGCTGGACATACGCCTTCTTGATCACTTCGTGATCGGCGACGGCCGCCCGGTGTCGATGGCGGCGCGGGGCATGCTCTAGACGCCCGCGGGCCGGTGGCGGGGGCTCTGCAATCCTTGCAACTTTCGCCGGTATGCGGTATAAAGTGCGGCTGGATTTTTGACTGTTGTAACGGAATTTCCCATGTCACGAGTTTGCCAGGTCACCGGAAAAAAGCCCTTAACCGGTAATAACGTGTCGCACTCCAACATCAAGACCAAGCGGCGGTTTTTGCCCAACCTGCACAGCCACCGCTTCTGGGTGGAGAGCGAGAACCGCTGGGTGAAGCTGCGCGTCTCCACCAAGGGGTTGCGTATCATCGACAAGAAGGGCATCGACGCCGTGCTGTCCGACCTGCGCGCGCGCGGCGAAAAGGTCTGAGGAGGAACTGAGCCATGGCCAAGAGTGCGAGAGACAAGATCCGCCTGAATTCCAGCGCCGGGACGGGTCATTTCTACACGACCGACAAGAACAAGAAGAACACGCCGGGGAAGATGCAAATCAAAAAGTACGACCCGGTGGTGCGCAAGCACGTGATTTACAAGGAAGGAAAGATCAAGTAAACGCCGGTTCAATACGCGAAAAACCCGCCACCCGGCGGGTTTTTTTTGCTTAAAATGTCTGATGCCCGAATTGCCTGAAGTTGAAACCACCCTGCTCGGGATCGCGCCGGCGCTGACCGGCCGGTCCGTAGAGGAGATCGTGGTGCGCAACCCGGCCCTGCGCTGGCCCATCCCCACGGAAATTCACCATGCCCGCGGGCGCACCGTAGCGAACTGCCGCCGGCGCGCAAAATACCTGCTGATCGAGTTCGATGGCGGCGGCGGCCTGTTGATGCATCTCGGCATGTCGGGATCGCTGCGGGTCTGTGACGGAAGCGACGAGCCGCGAAAGCACGACCATTACGACCTGCGGCTGGAAGACGGCTCCTGTTTGCGCTTCAACGACCCGCGGCGCTTCGGCGCCCTGCTGTGGTGGGACCCCCCCGCCGAGGATCACGAACTGCTGCGTGGACTGGGCCCGGAACCGCTGTCGGAGGACTTCTCCGGCGCGGACCTGTGGCGCCGCTCGCGGGGCCGCAAGGTTGCCGTCAAGAATTTCATCATGAACGGCAGGATCGTCGTGGGTGTCGGCAACATCTACGCCTCAGAGGCGCTTTTCATGGCCGGCATTCACCCGTCGCGGCCGGCCGGCCGGATCGCCCGGGTCCGCTATGACGCACTGGTGCTGGCGATTCGGGACGTCCTGATGCGCGCGATTCGTCACGGTGGCACCACGCTGCGCGATTACCTCAATTCCGACAGCCGGCCAGGCTATTTCGCACGGGAACTGCTGGTCTACGAACGCGAAGGGCAGCCGTGCTTCCGATGCCGCACCCCCATCCGCCGCCGGGTCATCGGTCAGCGCTCCAGTTACTACTGCCACCGCTGCCAGCGTTAGCCCCCGCCGGAGTCCTCGCGAATCCGCTCCTCGGACCGTTCGAGCGCATCCATGTACTGTTGTTCGACACCCTCGGCTTTGCGGATCGTCTCGAGTTGCGGGGCGATGAACGTTTCCTCGACCGGCGGCGGAGCCGGCCTCGGCCACAGTGCAAAAGCGACCAGCAGGACAACGATCAGCAGGAGCAGGAACCTCATCAGGCTAGTCCAGCAGCGCCTCCTGTGGCGCGTCCGCGTCGGCGGCCGGCTGTTCCAGCGGATCGATCAGCTTGATCCGCTTGCCGCCGAAGAACACTTCCTTGAATTCCCGGCGGCTCACCGAGACGTAACGGTCGTTGCCGCCGATCTCGACCTGCGAACCCTCGCGCACCGCGTAGCCCGCCTCGTCGACCCGCACGACCATGGTGGCCTTGCGCCCTGTGTGACAGATCGTCTTCAGTTCCTCGAGCTGGTCGGCCCAGGCCAGCAGGTAGCGGCTGCCCTCGAACAGCTCGCCCTGAAAATCCGTGCGCAGGCCGAAACACAGCACCGGTATATTCAGCCGGTCGACCACTTCGGTGAGCTGATAGACCTGGTCGCGGGTCAGGAACTGGGCCTCGTCGACCAGCACGCAGTGAACGTTGCGGTCCGCCAGCCGCGTACGCACGTCGTCGAACAGGTTGTCATTCGGCGTGAATCCGACCGCGGGCGACTCGAGCCCGATCCGGGAGCGGATGACGCCGGCCGAGTACCGGTCGTCCAGGCGCGGCTTGAACAGCAGGGGATGCATGCCGCGCTCGCGATAATTGTGGGCCGACTGCAGCAGGACCGTGGTCTTGCCCGCATTCATGGCCGAGTAGTAGAAGTACAGTTTAGCCATCCGCTGACCGGTCGCCGATGAATTCGTGCACCAGCGCCAACGCTTCCTGGCGCTGCGTCAGCGCCAGCAACACCAGCAGGTCCCCGCCGCGCGCCTGGTCGAGCGCGTACCGGGTGGCCGCCCGCGGCTCGGCAAAGATTTCGATCTGCTCCTCCCTGAGGCCGCAGATCAACGCATTCTGGCGGATCAGTTGGGGGACGGCGAAGGCCTCCCGTCCGCGCTCGTAACCGGGCAACTCCGACACCAGCAGACGGTCCGGACGCATGCCGCAGGCTGCCCGCACCAGTGCGGCGATATCGTCGTCCAAGCGGTCGCCGGCCTGGCCCATGAGCAGCACGACCCGTTCGGCCGGCATCTGGCGGACGGCTTCGGCAAGAGCGCGCATGCCGTGCTCGTTGTGCGCAAAATCCACCACGATGCGCACGGTCCCATCCGCCGTATCGTGCTCGAACCAGTTGCCGCGGCCGGGATTATCGCGGTCGTCGCCGCGGAATGCCGCCAGGCCATCCCTGATCGCCGCATCCCTGATACCCAGCGCCAGCGCAATGCACATCGCGGCCAGCGCGTTGGACAGGTTGTGCCGCACGATGCCGCCCAGTGCCGCCGGGATCTGCCGGACCGCGACAACCGGGCGCTGCTCGCCGCCGGCGGCGGCAACCAGGTTGTCGTCCTGAAGGAAACAGGCGTTGCCCCCGTCGGCCAGCACGCTGCGGATCTTCGGGTGCTCCGCATCCAGGCTGAACCAAGTCGTGCGCTGCTGCAATTTTTTTCCATGGGCCAACACGCCGTCGTCATCGGCGTTGAGGACCAGCGTGTCATCCGCGGTCAGGGCCCGGGCAACGATGAACTTCGCCGGAATGAGCTCTGCGACCGTGTTGATGCCGTATTCCCCGAGATGGTCCGCCGCGACGTTGGTCACGGCGGCAACATCGGCCCGCTCCACGCCCAGCCCGCGCCGCAACAGACCGCCGCGGGCGACTTCCAACACGGCCATCTCCACGTCGGGCTGACGCAGCAGCAGGCGAGCGCCACCCGTGCCGGAGTAGTCCCCGGTGTCGATGATGCGATCGCCCACCCGGATAAAATCGGTCGACGTCAGGCCGGCACTGAATCCGGCGGCCTGCATGATGGCGGCGGTCATTCGCACTGTGGTCGACTTGCCGTTGGTCCCGGTGACCAGGGCGAGGGGTACCGAGCCGACCGACGACCAGTCGACGCCATCCGCCGCCGGCAGCGAATCGGGGGTCCAGGTCAGGGTCGTCCGGCCATAGCCAACCGACACCTCGTCGTCGTCCCACAGGAACGGCACGCCATGTGCGCGGGCCGCCGACTGGAGTTCCAGCAACCGCGGATTGCGTTCCTCGTCGAACAGCCGCGTCAGGCGCGGCACTTCCTCCGCCGGGTCCGGCGCGTCGCCCTGCCCGAGGGTATGCAGCGCACCGCGCCAGGCCACCTCGTTCAGCTCGCACATCGAATAGAGCACGTCGATGGGCGCGCTGATCAGGAGGCTGGCGCCGCCGTCGAACAGCCGGAAGCAGGTCTGCTCCTCCGCGTAGCCCACCGCCTCGAGCCATTCCCTGGCGGCCCGCTCCCAAGCGCCGACCACGGGCTCCGGGGAACCCTCGATCGCCACGTCCAGGATGGCGCTGGGATGGTCCCAATGTAAATTGGCGCCGGTAAGCCGGCGGCTGTCCTTGAGTTCCAGCTTCATTGCCATGCCGTCTTCCTGCGAAGGCTAGTCCGACTCTTCGTCGACCCGGGCGATGCGCACGCCGCGCTCGTCACGGACCAGCTCCGCCTCCGGACCCAGTGTAAACGCTTCGGGGTCGGGTTCGACGAAACTCTGCACTGTCTTCTCGGCGCCTTCGTAACCGGCGACGCCTTCGTCGACCTGGTGGCCCGCAACCTGCTTCCAGCAGCGCTCGATGTTGTCGCCGAAAATCACCACCAGGTCCCCCTCCCGGGCCATGGCCAGAGACGCTTCCACGGCCTGGACCTCACTGGGGATCACCTCGATGCGCGTGTCATCGACGCCCGATTCGCGAAGCTGTGCGCGCAGCATCTGCGGCACCTCGTCCTCGCCGCGGCCGCGCCGGCGGTCATCCGCCTTGCAGATATAGTAATCGTAGAATCCGGCCGCATTTTCGGCAATGGCCAGGATGTCCCCGTCGCGGCGATCGCCCGGGGCCGACAGGACACAGATGCGCCGCCCGCGAACTTCAATACGGCTGACGAGCTGGCTGATGCTGGCGATGGCGGCGGCATTGTGGCCGTAGTCCAGAATGACCCGGAACGGGTGTTCGTCGAACACGTTCATGCGTCCGGGCGCCTGGAATATTGAGGCGTCGAAGGTGCGCAGGCCGTGCCGGATGTCGTCCAGGGACTTGCCCATACTGAAGGCCAGGGCCGCGGCGAACATCGCGTTCTGCACGTTGTGGGTCGCCTTCCCCTCCATCGTTGCCGGAATCAGGTGCGTCCACAGCAACTGGAAATGCGTGCCGTTGTCGTACAGCGTGATCATGTCGCCGTTGATGCCCTGCTCCAGCACCATGGCGCGCCCGCCGGCCCGGATGTGCTCCTTGACCAGGGCGTGGGCCGGGTTCATCGTCACGTAGCAGACGTGCTGCGCCTGGGTGTAATCGGCCATGCGCAGACAGGATTCGTCGTCGGCATTCAGTATCGCGGTGTCCCGCGCCACCTCGATCGGGATGCGCTTGACCTCGGCCAGCTGTTCGATGGTCTCGATGCCCTGCAGGCCGAGATGGTCGGAAGCGACGTTGAGGCACGCGGACACGTCGCATCGCCGATAGCCGAGCCCGGCGCGCAGCAGGCCGCCCCGCGCCGTCTCGAGCACCGCCATGTCCACGGTCGGATCGCGCAGCACAATATGCGCCGAAAGCGGCCCGGTCATGTCGCCCTTGACGGTCAGCCGTCCGTCAATGTACACACCGTCGGTCGAGGTCATGCCCACCGAGTGGCCGGCCGTTTTCAGGATGTGCGAAAGCATTCGCGAAGTCGTGGTCTTGCCGTTGGTGCCGGTGATACTGGCCACGGGGATGCGGGTCGGGCTGCCGGGCGGAAACAGCATGTCCATGACCTTGCCGGCCACGTCCCGCGGCTCGCCCTCCGAGGGCGCCACGTGCATCCGGAACCCGGGAGCGGCGTTGACCTCCACGATGGCGCCGCCCACTTCCTTGTAGGACTTGGTGATGTCCGAGGTC
>CALKKN010000038.1 GCA_937995275.1 uncultured Lysobacterales bacterium
TGGTAGCCGAGCCGGACCAGTTGCCGCTCCATGCGCGCGCCCAGTTCGGCCGGGCATCCGAACAGGCGCTGGCTGGCGCCAGCCTCCAGAAACAGGCCCGGCCGGTCTCCCGGAATACATACTTGGCTGCTGTACTGGTAACACCAGGCAGCCAGGCGCCGCAGGGCCCGTTGTTCTGCTGCCCGGTCGCGTTCCACGATCTGCAGGTCGTCGAGTATCCCCAGCGCCGCCGTCACCGGCATTCCGGGCTTGATGCCGCCGCTCAGCGCCGCCGGATTACAGTCGATGATCCGTTCGCGCCGCTCAATGACATCGCTCACCGCGAGCGGCATGTTCCGACTGCTCTGCCCCCGGGTAAACAGGTTCAGCGGCAGGTGCGGAAAGTGGATGGCGAGCCAGAGCATATCCCGGAGTTTGATAGGGCTGCTTCGCATAAACTGAGAAAGGTCTCGAGACCCAGGCGGGTTCAGGCGGCCGGTTGCCGCGGCACTTGACGATCCCGACCCGCGTACCCCGGTGGTCGTCCGCTTCCAATTGCAGGCGCAGCGCTGCCGGCGACGCTTCCCGGAGCGCGCTTTCCGGCCGGAACAGCCAGGCCAGCTTGGCATGAGCCTCCGCTGCGAGCTGCAGGCGCCGCAGCCGGGGGAAGGTGATGCGCTGCGGCCAGGCCAGCACGGCGCCTCCCTGGCCGCAGCTGAGCGCCTGCTCACAGGCCCACAGGGATTCCCCGTCGCCGCGCGTGCGCGCCAGCAGCAGGCGCTCGAGGCGCAGGCCATGCGCATGCAGCGCGGCGGGGTAGGGTATCCAGGGAGGATCGACCAGCACGACCCATTGCCCCTGCTCGCCCAGGGCCGCCAGCGCCGGGAACAACAGGCTGAGTTCCCCCAGGCCGGGATTTCCACAAATCAGCTCGGTCACCGCGCTCAGCGGCCAACCCCCGCCGGGCAGGCGCGCATCCAGTCGCGCATGGCCGGTGGGCACGACAGGCTGGCCGCGGCTCAGCCGGCGGCCTTTCCAGAGCCGGGGCGTGGCGTCGAGGAGTCGGTCGATGGCGGCGTTGTCGGTCATGTTAGTTCGTTCCGCACCGTCACAGCTGCGGGCGGATCACGCCGACGCCGAGGCCTTCGATGGCCAGTTCCTGCCGGCGCAGGTCGACCTCGATGGGTTCAAAATCGATGTTTTCGGGGATCAGCTGGACCCGGAAACCGCGGCGCCGGAAGCGCTTCACAGTCACCTCGTCGTCGACGCGGGCGACCACGATCTGCCCGTTGCGCGCTTCCGGGGTGCGATGCACCGCCAGCAAATCGCCGTCAAGGATACCCGCATCCTGCATGCTCATCCCCTGAACCCGCAGCAGGTAGTGGGGTTTCTGCGGGAACAGGGCAGGGTCCACGCGGTACTCGTCCTCGATATTCTCCTGCGCCAGGATCGGGCTGCCGGCGGCCACGCGTCCGACCAACGGCAGCGGCATGTTGGCCGTGGCGGGCAGTTCTTCGGCGGCCAGCGGCAGCAGTGTGATGCCGCGCGCCGCGCCACGCTCGATGCCGATCATGGACTTGTTTTCCAGTGCCCGCAGGTGAGCCTCCGCCGCATTTGGGGAGCGGAAGCCGAAGTGCGCTGCCAACTCCGACCTTGTTGGAGGAAATCTATTTTTTTCAATGAATTCTGAGACAAACCTAAGAATTTGCTTTTGCTTTTCAGTGAGTGCTTTGTGGGCCATCATCACTCTCCTTTCAGCTGTATACTATAAATATATACAGTAATGTATATTTGATCAACTACCCAGAGGCGGCAAGTCCTACCGCCGGGGGGCTTCTTTGCTAGACTGGGCGATGAGAAAAGCGATGAGCGACAACCCCATCAAAAAGTTCTGGTCCCAGCTTCGGAAACGTAAAGTTATCCGTGTCGGAGTCGTTTATCTCATCGTCGGCTGGGTAATGATGCAGATCGGCGAGGTGACTTTCGAAGCGCTGGGCCTGCCGCCCTTGGCGCTGACCCTGCTGATCGTCATCGTACTCCTGGGTTTCCCGATCGCGCTGGTGCTGGCCTGGGCATTCGAGGTCACCCCGGAGGGCATACGAAAGGACTCTGCCGGGCAAGCCCCTGAACCGGACGAGGACACCGCTGCGCCCATACTGGACCAATCCGCGCCGTCGATCGCCGTGCTGCCGTTCGACGACATGAGCGAGCTGGGCGACCAGGCTTATTTTTGCGAGGGCATCGCCGAGGAAATCCTCAATGCCCTGTGCAAAGTCGCCAATCTGCGCGTTGCCTCCCGGATGACCGCATTCTGCTTTGGGAGCAAGAGCGCCGATGTCAGGGAGATCGGCCGCAAGCTCGGGGTGCAGACCGTGCTGGAGGGAAGCGTGCGCAAGTCCGGCGACCAGTTGCGCATCACCGCCCAGCTGGTGAAGACCGCGGACGGTTATCACCTGTGGTCGCGCCAGTACGACCGCCGCCTGGAGGACCTGTTCGAAATCCAGAAGGAGATCGCCGATTCGATCGCCAATGCGCTCAGCGTGACGTTGAAGCGGAAAACCCCCAGCGAAGAGCAGAAGGTGGATGCGAAGGCCTATGACCTGTTCCTGCGCGGGCTCAGTTTTTTCGCCAAGCAGAATATCCAGGACACTGTTTTTGCCCGCCAGATGTTTTCGCATGCGCTGGAGGTGGATCCGGAATTCGGCCGCGCCTGGGCCGGGCTGGCTTACACGTATGGTTTCGAGTACCTCTACTTCAACGCCACGGACGTCAACCGCGAGGAAGCTCTGCGAACCAGTCAGAGGGCCCTGGAACTCGCCCCGGACCTGGCGGAATCCCACGTCGCGGCCGGCATCGCCAACTGCATGGTGCAGGATTATCAACAGGCCGAAGCGGAGTTCCAGAAAGCAGTCGAACTCGACCCGGAGAATTTCGACGCCTGGTATTTTTTCGCGCGCAACAAGGTACACGAGGGCGACCTGGAACGGGCCGTGAAACTGTTCGAGCGGGCGTCGCAGGTTCGGCCCGAGGATTACCAGAGCGTGTTGCTGCAGTCACAACTGTGGCACAGCCTGGGCGACTCCAAACGGGAACGGGAGGCGGCCCGCAGAGGCATCGAGCGGGCGCGGATCGTGCTGGAGCTGAACCCGGGCGACAACCGGGCCTACAACATCGGCGCGTTCGCCCTGCTGCGCCTCGGCGAGAAGGAGGAGGGCGAGCGGTGGATGAAGGAGTCGGTCGCCCGGGCGCCGATGGACTCGATCGTGCACTACAACGCCGCCTGCTTTTTTTCACTGGCCGGTGAAGTCGAAAAGTCTCTCGATTGTCTCGAGAACTGTCACCTGAAAGTCGGCAACCTCAATCGCGAGTGGTTGCTGCACGATTCCGATCTGGACAACGTGCGCGAGCATCCGCGCTTCGCGAAAATCCTCGCGTTCTTTCCCGACTGACCAGGCGGCTGTCGCAAGCGCTTACCAGCCACCTCCGCCGCCGCCACCACCACCGCCGCCCACGGAGCCCCCGCCGCCCGATCCGGAAGACGAGCCAGGCGGTGACGATGCGGACGCGATCGCCGAGGAAAAGGAGTGGCTGAAGCTGTCACCGAGGTGGCTGAGCGCCGCCGTGCCGCGGTAGTGGCCGTGGTACCAGCCCGGGTGATAGGTGCTCCGCTGCTGCGGGTCGGCCGGCACTTCCCCGGCCAGGCGGCGGCACCAGCGGTTCTCCACGCCGAGGGCGTAGGCGTAAGGGAGGAAAGCCTCGAACACCTCGGGCGTCAACCGTGGGGAGCGCATCCTGTCGAGACGGTCCTGCTCGGCGGTCCCGAGGTACTTCCCGAAGCCCTCGATTTCATCCATGACACGCCGCCCGCCCACCGTTGGCGCGCGCAGCAGGAACAGGAACAGGCCGTGGAGCGCCACCGACAGGACCGCGAACGAGATCCACACAGCGGGCCCGCCGTCGAAGAAGAATGCTGTCACGGCCGCGGCCAGCGACATCAGGATCGGCGGTACGAGGTAGACCGTGTTCAGGTGGAACAGGCGGCCGAGGTATTCCCGCTTCAGCGCCTGCTGCAGGGCACTCCGTGCCGCCTGGAATTTGCGGTAGTTGTCGTTGTCCATCGCGATGCTGTCGCCGGCGGTGGGCAGCAATTCCCGGAGCACGGCCTGCTCACCGGCGGTCAGCGGTGCTGCCGGTGCGTCGCTCTCGCGAACCAGTGTGAATTCCTTGTCTTCTTCTTCGATCCGGAGTTGCCGCTTGACCGCGAGGCTGATGATGGCGGCGGTGAATGTGTCGCGGTTGAACGACATGTCCCTGACATAACTGCAGGCCGCCGGAGACAATCCCTCCGGCGGTTCGAACCGTGGGATGATCACACCCTTGTGTGGATCCCGGCCAACCCGGTCCCAGGCCCACAGGTACCAGGCCAGCGGCAGCAGCAGGCCCGCCAGCAGCACGATGGCCGCCGCATTGTCCGCCAGGAACCGGCCAGCCATCCGCCCCGGGCCGGGCTCGGTCACCAGGCCTTTTGGCCAGGCGATGGCGACAGTGAGCCCCTGCCCGGGCTGCAGCGGCGCGGTGGTCTCGATGCGCAACCGGTTGCCGGCCGGCCTCGACACCCGGGCGTCGGTTTCCGTGGCCCCGGCTCGCCCGATATACACGTCCACCTCGACCGCCCCCGGAGCGGCGTTGAACGGCAGGAAGACATCTACGACGCCACGGTCGATGGAAAACGGCCAGCCGGTGCCGATGACGTTGAAATACAGTTCGTCGTGATTGCCGAAATATCCGAGTTGCCGGTCGGTGTGGTAGACGAACTCATATTCGTGGATGCCGGGCTCCAGCAGACGGTCCGCGCGTCCGAAATAAACCCGTACGCCGTTGGCCCGATCCTCGCTGTGCCAGGGTTCCTCAGCACCGTTGCGGCGGACCGACAGCGGACGGAAACCGGCCGTGACGCGGTTGCCCCGGCGGTCGCGGTAGCGGGTCGGGAAATCCCGGTAGATGCCGCGCCGGATGTCGCGGCCCTCGGCACGCACCTGCAGCGTTTCTGTGACCGACAGCGCGCCGCCGCCGCTGAGGTGAATGTCCGACCGGTAGTCGAGGATCCGCTCGTCCCCCCGCGCAGGAGCAGCCAGCG
>CALKKN010000039.1 GCA_937995275.1 uncultured Lysobacterales bacterium
CGTTCAGGCAGGTCCCGCCGGGCGAGGCCTTGCCGTCCTTGCCGCTATAACTGTCGATGCAGGCCGTCTTCAGGCCCAGCTGAGCGGCCCGGATCGCGGCGACGTAGCCTCCGGGGCCGCCTCCGATTACGATGACGTCGAATTTGTCTGCCATGTTCCTGTCCTGATTTCAGATGCCCAGCAGCAAGCGGGCGGGGTCTTCCAGCGCGTTCTTGACCGCCACCAGAAATTGCACGGAATCCTTGCCGTCGATCAGGCGGTGGTCGTAACTCAATGCGAGGTACATCATTGGCCGCACGGCGATGTCGCCATCCACGACCACCGGCCGTTCCTTGATCGTGTGCATGCCCAGGATGGCGCTCTGCGGCGGATTCAGCAGCGGCGTCGAAAGCAATGATCCGAACACGCCGCCGTTGGTGATGGAGAAGGTGCCGCCCTGCAGGTCCTCCAGCGTGATGGTGCCTTCGCGCGCCTTGTCGGCGTACCCGGCGATCGCCTGCTCGAGTTCCGCGAGCCCGAGGCTCTCCGCGTTGCGGATGATGGGTACCATCAGGCCCCGCTCGGTGGACACCGCGATGCCGATGTCCTGGTAGTTGTGGTACACGATCTCGTCGCCTTCGATGGAGGCGTTCACGACCGGGAACTTGCGCAGGGCGTCGCAGCAGGCCTTGACGAAAAAGGACATCAGGCCGAGCTTGATGCCGTGCTTGGCAGTGAACTCCTCCTGGTGCCGGCGGCGCAGGTCCATGACTGCTTTCAGGTCGACCTCGTTGAACGTGGTCAGTATCGCCGCGGAATTCTGCGCCTCCTTCATGCGTTCTGCGATTCGGCTCCGCAGGCGGGTCATCTTGACCCGTTCTTCCTGACGCGACCCGCCGCCCCGGAGGAAGCTGAGCACGTCGCCCTTGGTGACGCGGCCGCCGCGGCCGGTCCCGGGCACAGAACCCGGATCGAGCTGCTCCTCCTCGGCCACGCGGCGGGCGGCCGGGCTCAGGCGCGGGGCCTGGCCGGGCTTGTCGGCGGGCGCCGCTGCGACCGCCGCCGCTGGCGCCGGCGGCTCCCCGGCTTCGTCCATCCCGCTCTCGCGCGGCGCCTCGGCGGGAGCCCCGGGCTCCTCCGCTACCTGCGGTTCCACGGCGCCCTCCTCGAGCACGGCGATCACGTCGTCGCTGTGAACGGTATCGCCTTCGGCGGAGCGCAGTTCCTTGACGATGCCGTCAACGGGAGCGGGCACCTCGAGGACGACCTTGTCGGTCTCCAGGTCCACCAGGTTTTCATCGCGGCGGATCGTGTCGCCAGGCTGCTTGTGCCAGGTTGCGATGGTTGCGTCCTCCACGGACTCCGGCAACACGGGTACTTTTACTTCAATCGTCATGTCCTTTTCCTCGTAGCCCTTCGCCCCGCTCGGCTCTGTCGCAAGCCGGCAGCGCCCGGCCGAATCCTACAATATCGCCTCGTTGACCAGGGCCTGCTGCTCTTCGATGTGCACGGTGTAGTGACCGACCGCGGGGGAAGCCGAATCCGGGCGGCCGACGTATTTCAGTTGGTGCCGGTCGGTGATACAGGCCTGCAGGTGATGCCGAATCTGGTACCAGGCCCCCTGGTTCTGGGGTTCTTCCTGGCACCAGACGACCTCGGTCGCATTGGGGAATTCGTTGACAAATCCCCGCAGGTCGTCCTCGGGGAACGGGTAGAGCTGCTCGCAGCGCATCACGGCCACCTCGCGGATGTTCTCGGCGTCGCGTTTTTCCGCCAGATCGTAATACACCTTGCCGGCGCAGAACACGACCCGCCGGATCTCGTCGGCGCCTCCGGGTCCCCGGTCCCCGATGACCTGCTGGAACCGGCCGCCGGTCAGCACCTCGAGCTTCGAGGTCGCCGCCTTGCTGCGCAGCAGGCTCTTGGGCGTCATGACCACCAGCGGCTTGCGCGTGGGCTGCATGACCTGCCGCCGCAGGAGATGGAACATCTGTGCCGGCGTCGACGGCACGCAGACCTGGATGTTGTGGTGGGCGCACAGTTGCATGAAGCGCTCGAGCCGGGCGCTGGAGTGTTCCGGCCCCTGCCCCTCGTAGCCGTGGGGCAGAAACAGGGTCAGTCCGCACAGTCGCCCCCACTTGGCCTCTCCCGAGGCGATGAACTGGTCGATCACGACCTGGGCGCCATTGGCGAAATCGCCGAACTGGGCTTCCCAGATCACCAGCGTGTCCGGCGCCGCGGTGGCGTACCCGTACTCGAACCCCAGCACGCCCTCTTCCGACAGCAGGGAGTCGATGACCTCGACCTCCAGGTCGGGGTTGATGGTCTGCAGCGGTATCAGGGTGTCGCCGTCCTGCTGATTGTGGAGTACAGCGTGCCGGTGGAAGAACGTGCCGCGCCCCGAGTCCTGGCCCACCAGGCGCAGCTTGTGCCCCTGGTCGATCAGGGTGGCGTAGGCCATTATTTCCGCGAACCCCCAGTCCATGGGGATCTGGCCGGCCGCCATCTTGCGACGGTCATCCATGATGCGCTTCACGCGGTTGTGTATCTGGAATCCGGGGGGCAGCGTGAGGATTTTTTCCGCCAACTCGTGAATCTTCCCGAGCGGTACGGCGGTGTCCACGCTGCAGGGTTCGTCGACATGGTCGAAATCGTGCCAGCGGGCGGCATATTCGTTTCTGCGCGGCTCCGTCTCGACGTCGGCCACCTGCTCGCCGCGGTCCAGTTGCCGGCGATACCCGTCCATCAGGGCCTGGACCCCCGCCTCGTCGATCAGGCCCCGTTCGATCAACTGGTCGGCGTACTTGCGCCGGGTCGTCGGCATGGCGCGGATCTTCTTGTACATCAGCGGCTGGGTGGCCGCGGGTTCGTCGGCCTCGTTGTGCCCGTGGCGGCGGTAGCAGACCAGGTCGATGATCACGTCCCGTTTGAAGCGGGACCGGAAATCGCAGGCGATCTTCATGACGTGGTGAACGGCTTCCGGGTCGTCCCCGTTGACGTGAAAGATCGGCGCGTGGACCATCTTTGCAATGGTCGAGCAGTAGAGCGTGGAGCGCAGGTCCCGCGGGTTGCTGGTGGTGAACCCGATCTGGTTGTTGACGACCACGTGCAGGGTGCCCCCCACGGCGAAGCCGCGCGTTTCGGACATCTGGAAGAGTTCCATGATGACACCCTGGCCGGAGAAAGCGGCGTCGCCATGGATCAGGATCGGCATGACCTTTTCCTGGTTCTCGTCCTTGCGCCGCACCTGGCGCGCCTTTACCGAACCGAGCACCACGGGATCGACGATTTCCAGGTGAGAGGGATTGAAGGCCAGGGCCATGTGCACCGGCCCGCCCGGCGTGCGGATATCCGATGCGAAACCGAGGTGGTATTTCACGTCGCCCGACCGGAGCGGATCTTCCTCCTTGTGGTTGCCTTCGAATTCCTCGAACAGCATCGCCGGCGATTTGCCCAGGATGTTCACGAGGACGTTGAGGCGGCCGCGGTGAGCCATCCCGATGACGACTTCCCCCACGCCCTGGCCGCCGGCATGCAGGATGACCTCGTGCAGCATCGGGATCAGGCTGTCGCCGCCTTCGAGCGAAAAGCGTTTCTGACCCACGTACCGGGTATGCAGGTATTTCTCGAGGCCCTCGGCCCCGGTCAGCAGGCGTAATATGCGCAGTCGCTCCTGGTCGCTGACCTGGGGAATTCCCTGCGGACCTTCCAGC
>CALKKN010000040.1 GCA_937995275.1 uncultured Lysobacterales bacterium
GCTGCCCGGGCCATGACGCCGCCCATCGCGTCGATCTCCTTGACCAGGTGGCCTTTGCCGATCCCGCCGACCGCCGGATTGCAGCTCATCTGGCCGATCGTCTCGATGCTGTGCGTCACCAGCAACGTGCTGGCCCCGGCCCGCGCGGAGGCGAGCGCCGCCTCGGTGCCGGCATGGCCGCCACCTATTACGATCACTTCGAAAGACTCCGGATACCGCATATCGGCTGAGGTTAATCAGAAACGGGCGCGTATTGTACTGAATTTCAAGGACAATGGGCAGGCATGGCCAGACAGGCTACGCCGCCGGTGCCATCCCGGGCTACGGCAGGGTCGCGGCCAATCGATCGCGAAGCGCCAGCACCTCGCGATACTTTACATATTCGGGGTCGGCATCCGCCCAGATCGCCAGGGCGTAGTTGACCGAGGCGAGGGCCATGTGCCGCGCGCCGTTCGCGTCCTGCAGCATGGCCTGCCCCACCCACAGCAGAGGTTCGGCCGTATCCCGCTTGAACCCGTATTCGAGCACCGCCTGAGCGGCGTCCAGTTCACCGGCCCGCACATGCATCTCGGTACAGACTCCGTAAAGTGTACCCATGGCAGGTTCCTGCATTATGGCCACCGCCGAACGCTGCAGCCGCTCGATAGCCTCCTGGTAAAGGCTCGCCGCCGCCGAATAGTCTTCCCTGGCTGCG
Organism: uncultured Lysobacterales bacterium; assembly: GCA_937995275.1. Lineage (GTDB taxonomy): Bacteria > Pseudomonadota > Gammaproteobacteria > Xanthomonadales > SZUA-36 > CALKKN01. The sequence continues at coordinate 695 of CALKKN010000040.1, forward strand.
GCAATTTCCGCGGAAGCCAGTGGAATCTGGAAGGACAGGTAATCGGCCTTGAACCGTTCGATAGCCTCCCTGCCCTCTTCCACAGCCAGTTCAGCCAGTTCCCATTCGCCGGTCCGGGCGCGCAATAAGGCTTCCATGAACGAGAGAAACTGGTTGATGGGCGGCTGTATCGCCCCGCGCGCCGCTGTCAGCACCTCCTCGGCGACTTCCGTACGATCCAGCAGAAGATTGAACTGAATGACCGGGACGTTGTAAGAGAAAATCTGTTCCACGGGCGACATGACCTGGCGATTGATCTCCGCCCGCTGCTCGACAACTTCGAGGGCCCGCTGAATTCTGCCGAGCCTGACCTCGAGATCGCTTTCTGCATTCAGCACGGCGCTGAGCTGCCGCGGCGTGACGGCCGCACTGCGCGCCTGTTCGATCAACTCCCTGGCCTCGGTCCAGTCCGCCTGCCGCATCGCCAGCCCGGCCAGGCGCAGGGTGGCCGTCACCGGCGGATCGTCCAGCAGTTGGGCCTGCTCGAAATAGTCTCCGGCCACCTCCATGTCACCCGCATGCAGCCACAGGTCACCCATCATCAGGTGCCCTTCGAGATCCCCCGGCCGCTCCTCCAGGAGACGGGCGACGTAGTCGACGGCGGCGTCGACGTTGCCCGTGGACCGCTCCAGAACCGCCAGCCGCATGTAGGAACGCAGGTCCGAGCTGTCCCGCTGCATGGCCGTCTTGAAGTGCTGCTTGGCTTCCTCCAGCCGCCCCGTCAGTGCGAGGAAATTCGCGAGATCCCGGTAAGCCACCGCATCGTCGCGGATGCGCACTTGCAACCGGAGAAATTTCTCCAGTTTTTCCTGGTCGCCCGAGATCCGGTATGTCATGCCTTTCAGCTCCGTCCTGTTCCGTTCCGGCAATCGGTAGGCGAGCTTCTGCGCCGCGGTCAGGGACGCCTCGGCACCCCCGGCGTCACCCTGCTCCCACTGGTTCAGGCCCTTGCGTAACCACGCCAGCACGAACCCGGGATCGGCCTCGATAGCCTTGTCGTACAGACGGTTCGACTCTGCAAAATCATTGGCGAACATCAGCGCGTTGCGGGCCTCGACATAACTCTTGATCGCAGCGACCGATGGCCCGTAGGTCTCGCGCAGGGGCAGATCGCCAGCGCCCCCTCCCGCCGAAGGGGTTTCGAGGACCTCCCGTATGCCGGTGGAAATCCGGTCCACCACGGCCAGCAGGTCGTTGCCCTGCTCCGTCAATTCGGCCAGACGCTCGATACTGTCGGTATCCCAGATATTGGCGGTGACCCGGAACTGGTCCCCGACCCGGTCGAGGCCGCCGTCGATGAAATAGGCGCGGTTCGCGGCGTGCGCAATGTCCTGTTTCAGGCTCAGCGGCAAGTCGAGCCCGTCATCGTAGCCCGCGGCCTGCATTCGCCCGTAACTGCTGAATCCATAATGCGGCCAGGGCGACGTCACCACGATGAACGGGTTCTGCCGCAGATCCTGGGCAAGCAGGTCCGTCACACCGTATTGCAGCCAGTCCAGCGCCGGATCTCCACTGTCATTGGCAAAGAAGAACACGGCCAGCCGGCGTCGGTAGGAATCCCTGGGGACATAGTGCGACTCGTTCTGTCCCAGCTCGTTCGCCACGGTGACCAGCTCCGCGGTGGCGCTCAGGTCCTTGCTGCCGAAGACCATCAACACCAGGCTGATGCTGGCGATCAGGTTCAGTGGAATGCCTATCTTCTCGGCCCGTGTGGCCCGGTCCTTGCCGGGCCGCCCATGGGTCCAGGCCAGCAGGAATACGGTCGGCAACAGCGAATACAGCCCCCAGAACACGATGTCGGTGAGGTATGGCGAGAGGAAGTAGCGATCGGTCAGCCGGTCGAGAATCTCGATCACCACCCAGCAGGCGCCGACATAGACGCCGAGGGCCGGCAGCACGCGCCGCTCGCGAATCTCGCGAAGGAAATTCATCCCGATGGGCCGAAGAAGCTCATGACGCAGGCGAATTTAGCACAACCACACGACTCGACTAATGCCAAAGGTCATAGGGCTGGCAGCGCCGCGCGGCTGGTTACTGGTCATGCAGGACAGGCAGGTGCCGGGAAATTCTTGCCGGGTTTGCGCGATGGCCCGTAACCGGACGGTTCCCGGC
>CALKKN010000041.1 GCA_937995275.1 uncultured Lysobacterales bacterium
TGCCCGCGTGCTGCAGCAACGCCTCGCCGACCAGGTGCGGAGGCCGGCCGCGTGCGTCCCCGAGACCCAGGTTGACATTTGGCTCCCTGAAGTAGACGGGCAACAGCTGCGCATGCGTGTCCGTGATGTGCAGGAGACGGACATTCCCGAATACCGGCGCCGCGTAAACGTCCTCGGCGGAAGGGGCGCGCCGGCTGGCGCACGAGCCGACGGACGCGGCGCCCGCGGCGATCGACAGCAGCCTCAGAAAGTCCCGTCTATCCATCGGCTCTGCCCCCCGATTGTTGCGTCTTCACCTGCACGAACCTCAGCGGACGACCCGGGCCTGCCAGGCGTCGGATTCACGCCGGGCCTGCGCGACGGCCAGCTCGCCTTGCCGCAGCGCCCGTTCCGCGAGCGCGGCGGCCTGTTCCCAGTTACCCTGGTCGGCCTCCCGGCGCGCGCTTTCGATGAGGTTGCCGGTTTCCAGCCACTCGGCGCCCTGTCCGGCTGCCTGGCGTCTGGCCGCTTCGGCCTGCTGTATCCTCTCGGAAACAGAGCCGGGGTCGAGGGGCGCGGCGGGCGGCTCCGCGGCCCGCACCGGGGCGACAGCCGCCAGGCCGGCCGCCAGTACATATCCGTAAAGAACTGCCCGGCGCTGTGGACTCACGTCGCGCGCCTCACTTGCGTGCCCCCGGACCGTTTGCCGGCAGTCCGTTGCTCATGTAGGTGAGGAAATACTCCAGGTTGCGGTACTCGACGCTCTGTTCCGGGAACGGACGGGCCCTGACGTCGCGTATGCAGCCGTAAATGCGGCTGTGCAGGCTGATCATTTTGCCCAGCTTGGAACGGTAGACCGGGAAGTGGGTGGGATGCCCCAGGCTGGCGCTCAGGTGGTCGGCGCGGACCCAGGAGCCGGCGGAGGTGACATGGCAGTCGGAGCAGGCAAAGTTCAGCTGCCCCCGTTTGCTGTAGTAGAAACGTTTGCCCTCCTCGTAGGCGGCCAGCGCGCGCGGGTCGTTCGGTACCGACACAGCGATTTTCCGGCCGCGGGACGTCCACGCCATCCAGGCCGACAACGCGATGAGTTCGCTGCTGTCGTAGGCGTAGGGCTCTTCACCATTGGCGGTGCGGCAGTGATTCAGCGCGAGTTCGAGCGTCACCACCTCGCCGCGCTGGGGGTCGAACCGCGGGTAATTCTGTCGGACCGCGATGCCGTCGTTTTCGAAACAGTCGGCATAGCGCCCGCCATTGGCGAAGGCCTGGCTGAACAGGGCCTCGCCCTGCTCGACAGCGAATTCGTAGGGCGGGAATTCCTCGATCTCTTCCCATTGGCGGCGGGCGTTTTCATCCAGTGCGTAGATGCCGTCGGCATAGGCGTCGGGTGGTACGTCGGGGAAACGCTTGAAGAAAAACGCGCGAAAGGCTTCACGGTCCTCCTCCGGCCCGGCCTGTGCCGGTATCGCCAGCATTGCCGCGAGCACGGTCAGCAGGAGGCGGAAGGTCACCGGCTCCGACACCCGTTGCTGCCTCGGTCATCCATACCGATGGCCTAACCCAGGGTGATTTCCGTCGACTCGCTCTCCCCGGTGTTGTCCACCCAGCGGACGGCAAGCACGTCACCTGCCCTGGCGCCGCCGAAGGAGAAACTGAAATAAGGGTCGCGGGAGACGGCCGTGCTGCAGTTCACCGTCATCACGGTCTCGCCGTTGTTATCGAACATCAGCTGCGTTATATGGTGCGCCGGCACCGTGGCGCCGGTGTCCGGGTCCTTGCGCGCGCCGGTCTCCATCGGGTGGAGCATCAGGCTCTTGACCTCTGCGACGTCGCCCTTGAGTTTGACCTTTACCTTGATCGTGGTTGCCATGCCGTGTTCCTCGCCAGTTGGCTTACAGGTCAGCCGCCGCAGCCGCCGATTGTGACTTTTACTTCCTTGGATGCGCTATACACGCCGCTGTCCGTCTGGACCACGGCCGTGACCGGCGACGTCTGCCCCATTTTGATCCGGCAGGCCACGTCCGGCAGCGTGCCCGGGGGGATATCGAACGTAACCGCCAACGGCCGTGGGTTTTTCTCCACGACGATGCTTACGGAGCGCACGTTCTCCAGTGTCGTTTCGACGGATATCGGAACGACTGCGCCATTTTCCGCGATCTCCGGGGCAGTCAGGCTGATGGCCGTCGACGGCGCGGCCTGGTCCGTCCCGAACAGTTCCGTCATGGCCTTCGCGGCGGCCTCTGCACCGAATGCTTTTTCAGGCCATGCCGCGGCCAGGAGCGCCCTCGGAATCGCGAGCAGGGCGGCTGCCGCCACGCTCCCCTGTAAGAACAGTCTTCGGCCGATTTGCATATTCATCATCTCCCTGTCAGTTCTGTCTGCTAGAGCGAGTGGAGGTACTCGACGATCAGGCCGATTTCCTCCTCGGTCAGGATGCCGTGTTTGCCGAACGGCGGCATCATGGTATCCGGATTGCGGGCCGTCGCATCCCAGATCTGATCATACAGCGCCGCCTGGTCGGGAAAGCGTTGCTGCATGTACATCAGCGGCGGGCCGACGTTTCCCGGCAGTTCGCCGTCGTCGAACGCGTGGCAGGCCAGGCAGTTGCCCTTGTCCCTGGCCATCGCCAGTTGCTTGCCGGATTCCAGGCGCCGCTCCGACGCCGGGTCGGCTCCGGCCTGCCCGGCGGCGGCCGTCGTCAGCACGAGGGCCAGGCCGGCCGCGATGTGCTTCGATGTCAGTCGATACGGAATTCCCACACCCCGCGCTGTATTCCTCACTGATGATTTAAGACGCTCGAAGGGCGCAGTTTATTCCCTGGCCGGCTGCGGCGGCAAATCGGCAGTGCCGGCTTGCGGCGGACGCAGTGCGCCGGCAGGCTGGAACCCCCTCAGCCACTCCGGGTGCCGGCGGCCGGGATACCGGCTCGATGTAGGGCAGGCGTATCACCACTAGTTGGATGTGGTCGGCGGCTGCCGGTTCATATGGCGGACAATGAACCCCTGTGGGAATGGCCGGTCGAAAATGACACAATGGGTCATGCAACTCTCATGACCATCCAGTCGGGGAAATCATCATGAAAGTCTGGCTTACTGCCGTCGTCCTGATCCTGCTGGGCCTGGCGGCCTGGTATTTCTTGGGCTCGAGGGAGCCTGCCGTCGAGGAGGCGCCGCCCCCGGTGTTGGCGGTGCAGGAAGAAGCACCCGCCCCGGCGCCGGAGCCTGTCGTGGAACCGGTCGCGGAGGAAGAGGCTCCCGCCGAGGAACCCGTCGTCGAGGAGCCGCCCCTGCCTGACCTGGCGGACAGCGACCCGGTCGCGCTGGAAGCGCTCACCGACATGGTCGGTAGTGAGCCGGTCGACGAGTTTGTGGCGCAGGAAGCCGTTATCTCGAAATTCGTGGCCAGTGTAGATGCGTTGGGCGGTCGGCAGGTCCCGGCCGTGATCCAGGCGGTGCAGGGGCCGGGTGGCGAGTTCCAGGCGACGGCCGACGAGCGGCCGGAGTCGGTCATTCTCGACGAGGTGGGTGATCCCATTCCGCAGTTTGTCGTCGACCCGGCCAATTACCAGCGCTACACGCCTTACGTCGAAATGCTCGAGGCGGTTGACGCCCGGCAGGCCGCGGCCGTCTTTCAGCGCAATCAGCCCCTGTTCGATGAGGCCTTCGCCCAGTTGGGCTATGCGGAGGGTGATTTCGAGCCGCGCCTGCGGGCGATCATCGACGAACTGCTGGCAACGCCCGACGTCCCCGAGCCGGTGCGGCTGATCAAGCCCGAGGCGTACTACCTGTTCGCCGACGAGGACCTGGAGTCCCTGTCCGCCGGGCAGAAGATACTGATTCGTATGGGCCCCGACAACGCCGCGCGGGTGAAGGCCAAGCTGGCCGAGATCAGGGCGGTGCTCTGAGTGCGGGTTCGTCCCGCCCGCTAATGCCCGGCTGAGGGATTCGGAAATGCGCGTCGTCTGTCCTCACTGCAACACGACCAACCAGCTGCCGGAAGAGCGCCTTGACGATCGGCCACGTTGCGGCAACTGCCGCGAGGCCCTGTTCGGCGGCGGCGCGCTGGAATTGTCCGAAGCGTCCTTCCAGCGCCATCTCCAGCGCGGCGACC
>CALKKN010000042.1 GCA_937995275.1 uncultured Lysobacterales bacterium
AGAGGAATGACATCTTCAAACCCGGAGGAATGAACCAGGGCGACAACATCTTCGACGTACTCGAGCGCTCGGGCATTACATACCACGTTTCCGACTGGCGCCAGGGCGAGTCCGAAAATCTGGCCGCCTGCGAAAAGGCCCTGGCCGAGGACGACATCGAACTGGCATTTCTGTACATGGCCGCCATGGACGGCCTGCTCCACCAGGTGGGCAAGGACAGCGGCCAGGTCGACGAGAAACTCACCTGGTACGAACACAATCTGCGACGGACCCTGGACATCGCCCGAACCCACTACCGCGAGGTACGGGTGTTCGTCTGCTCCGACCACGGCATGGCAACGGTTGACCGAAACATCGATCTGATGAGCCGGATCGACGCACTGCCGCTCCAGTTCGGCACGGACTACGTGGCAGTCTACGATTCCACCATGGCGCGTTTCTGGTTCCTGGATGAACACGCACGCCAGGCCGTCACCCGCGAACTGGAAGCCACGGACTGCGGCCGGATACTCGACGAGGCAGAACTCCGGGACCTCGGCTGCGCGTTCGAGAACAACCAGTTCGGCGACTGCATTTTCCTGCTCGACCCTGGCGCCATCATCCTCCCCAGCCACATGGGGCGGTCACCGATCACGGGGATGCACGGTTACCACCCGGACCATGAGGACTCGGACGCCGCCCTGCTCTCCAACGTCGAGCCGCGGGTCCCGGTGAACGGGATCCCCGACATCTTTCGCCTGATGCAGTCCGAAGTCGGCCTGCCCGCCACCGCCTGAAGGCTGCCATGCGAATCGCCGTCAACATACTTTCCAGCTACGCCCGTTTCCTGACCGGCGTCGTCTCGGTCTTCCTGCTGACTCCGTTCACACTGGGCATGGTCGGCGTGGAGCAATTCGGCCTCTGGTCCCTGACCCTCGCCGTCATCGGCGTTCTCGGGCTGCTGGACCTGGGGCTGAGTACCACGGCGGTGAAGCTCGTTGCCGAATGCGCAGGAACGGGCGACGCGCGGGCGCGGAACGAAGCCCTCAGCACGCTGGCGCTGGTGTATTCGGTACTGGGGCTTGTCTGCCTGATACTGGTGATCGCTGCCGTCCCTTCGGCGATTCGCGCGTTTGATCTCACCGCTGCGGACGCGGACACCTTCCGGCGCGTCATGGCCATCGGGGGAGCGGCGCTGGCCCTGGCGTTTCCGCTGAGCATCTTTCGCTCGGCGCTGATCGGCGCAGGGCGGTTCGATCTCGTCAACGGTGTCGAGACCGTGACCATCCTGCTGAACGCGCTGCTGGTGGTCCTGTTGTTGAAAGGCGGCTGGGGCCTCACCGGGCTGGCCTTCGCTTACGGTACCGTCCTGGTTGCCGGGCCGCTGGCACTCGCCCCGGTCGCGTACCGGGTCATGAAGGACTTTCGCATCCATCCCGGGCTGGCCCGGCTGGAGCGACTTGGGGAAGTGGCGCCGTTGGCCATCTATTTCATGCTGGCCAATATCGCCCTGCTCGTGAGCCTGCGCAGCGATGCCCTGCTGATCAAGGCATTTCTGCCGCTCTCGGCTGTGGCTGCCTTCGCCATTGCGGCCAAGATCGGAGAATACTGCTACCTGCTCAACAAGCAGTTTTCCAATGCCTTGATGCCGCTGGTCTCGCGCTCCAACGGGGCCGGAGACCAGCGTGCCGTGCAGTCCGTACTGGTCGACGGCACCCGGTTCCTGATGATGATCGCGACGCCGTTGCTGGGCCTGCTGTTCGTGCACGCCGAGTCGGTCGTATACCTGTGGGTAGGGCCAGAACTCGGCGCGGTCGTCCTTCCGCTTCGAATTCTATTGGTCGCGGTGTTTTTCTCGACGCTGCAGCTCAATGCGGCGAACGTACTGGGCATGAGTGGCGGTCACCGCGGAGTAGCGTGGACCATGATCGGCTCTGCTGCCCTGAACCTCTTGCTATCTTTCCTGCTCATTCCGCGAATGGGCCTCGCCGGCGCCGCCCTGTCGACGCTCATCGCAGCACTGGTCCTCGAAGGCGGCCTGATGCTCTTCCGCGCCTGCCGGCGCCAGGGCTTCGGTCCGCTGCGCATCCTGAGAGAATTGATTCCGGTCCTGGCCTGCGCCGTGCCGATGGCCTGGCTCGCTCACTCGCTGGCGGCCCGCTGGCCAATCGAATCGTTTGTCGACCTCGCCGTCAACGCGCTGCTGGCCCTGACCTGTTACACGGCCGCAGTCAGCCTGGTGGCTTTGAGGAAACACGAGCGTCGCCTGGCCAGTGACTGGATCGTCCGGACCTGGTGCGACTGGCGCCCCGGGCGCGCGCCGGAGGGCCGGCAGCATGGATAAGTTCAAGCAACTGATCCGATCTGCGGGCAGCCGCCTGCGCGCGGCCTGGTGGCGGCACCGTCTTGCCTCGCTGGGGAACGTCGCAGACTTGCAGCCGGGCGTGTGTTTCGAGTTTGCCGGCAACATCTTCCTCGGCGAGGGGTGCCGGATCGCCCGTCAGGCAGTCATCCGCGCCAATACCAAAGAGCGCCCGGGGATCGAACTCGGCGACGAGGTTCATGTCCAGGAAAACGTCCTCATCAACGCCAATCGCGGCTACGTCACCGTTGGATCCGGAAGCTGGATCGGACCCGGGTCGGTCATCTACGGCAATGGCGGCATCGAGATCGGCAGTGACGTGATGATCGCCAGTCATTGCACCATCAACACGGTCTCGCACTACGCGACCCGCACCGACATCCCGATGAAGAACCAGGGAATCTACTGCGATCCCGTATGTATCGAGGACGATGTCTGGATCGGCGCCGGTGTCACCATCCTTCAGGGTGTCCGCATCGGTCGCGGCAGCATTATCGGCGCCGGCGCCTTGGTTACCCGGGACGTTCCGGACTACTCGGTGGCGCTCGGGGTGCCCGCCCGGGTCACGGCAAACCGCCGCGACCAGGAAGAGCAGCACCTCGAGAAATTCATCGAGGGCGGCCTCCAGTATCGGAGGAATCAGGCATGTCAATGAGCCTCTCCCTGTACGCAACCGCTCGAAAATCCCGGCCGGCGACTCCCCGAGCCGCCGAATGCGACCGGGGATTGCGCGTCATCCAGGTTCCGCGGCGATTCGTACGGGAAGAATGGGGCGGAACCGAGACCACGATCCTGCAAACCAGCCGGGCACTCAACGCGCGTGGCAATCGCAGCACGATCTGCACCACGACGGCCCTGTGCGACCGCAAGCGTGAAGAGATCGACGGCGTGGCGGTCCAACGCCACGATTACCTTTACCCGTTTTGGGGTTTGTCCGCGCAGGACAAGCGCGACATGGATCGAAAAGGAGGCAACCTGATGTCGTTCTCTCTGCTGGCCTCGCTGTTGGCAGGCGAGCGGCCGGACATTCTTCACGCTCACACGGGAAAGCGTCTCGGCGGCATCGTGCGCACCGTATCGAGGCTGCGCGGCGTGCCCTATGTAATCAGTCTTCACGGCGGCGTGATCGACGTGCCGAATGAAGAAATGCAGCAGATGCTGGCGCCACTGCGCGGCACCTTTGAATGGGGCCGCGCGCTGGGTGCGTTACTGGGCGCCCGGCGGGTGCTGGAAGACGCCGCCGCCATCATCTGTGTCGGTCAGAACGAACAGCGCGCGGTGCAGGCCCGCTACCCCGGCCAGCGGGTTGAATGGCTGCCCAACGGCGTCGACGCGCAGCGATTCGAACTCGGTGACGGCCCGGCATTCCGGCAGCGGCGCGGGATTCCCGCGGAACGCCGGGTCATCCTCTGTATCGGCCGCATCGACGCGCAAAAGAACCAGACCGCGTTGCTGCCCGCGCTGGCGCACCTGCTGGGCCAGGGTCGGGATGTCCAGCTGGTGCTGGTCGGGCCGGTGACGGTCGAGTCGTACCGGGAGGACCTCGGCCGGCAGGTGAAACGCCTGAAACTGGAAGACCGGGTCACCGTGTTGCCCGGCGTGCCGGGCGGAAGCGCCGAACTGGTCGATGCCTACCATGCCGCAGACGTTTTCTGTCTGCCGTCACGGCACGAACCCTTCGGCATCGTCATTCTCGAGGCGTGGGCAGCCGGCCTGCCGGTGGTGGCTGCCCCGGTCGGCGGCATACCCACCTTCACCCACGATGGCGAGGACATCCTCCATGCCTCCCCGGAAGAGCCGGAAGCGCTGGCGCGTGCGCTCGGCAGGCTGCTCGACGAACCGGAACTCGCCAGCCGCCTGGCCACTGCCGGACGCACCAAGGCACGAAACGAATACGACTGGTCGCGCATCAGTGCACGGCTGGAAAACCTTTACGACGAAGTTATCAGGACATGCCAATGAGAATTCTCCACGTTCATGACCAGGCGACCTTCCAGGGCGGTGTCGAGCGGATTCTGTTCGACACCGCGCGCGGGCTGTCGTCGCGGGGTTGGCCACAGGCCCTGCTGAGCAGCACGCCGGCCGCGTCCCCCGAATTCACCAGGCCATTCGAACGCTGTTCGGACGACCTGTCCATCATCGACAAATTCCGCCCGGACGCGGTGATGATGCACAAGGTATCTGATCTGGCCTGGATCGCCGAGCTGGCAAACACGCTACCGACCGCCTACATGGTTCACGACCACGACCTGGTCTGTCCCCGGCGGCACAAGTACTTCCCGCTGGGTCACGGTGTCTGCAACCTGCCGGCCGGCAAAGCATGCTTCACGAACCTGTGCTTCGTGCAGCGAGCAGCCCGCGGGTCGCGGCTGCCCATCCGCATTGCGGGCACCAGCCGCGTGCGGCGGGGCCTGGAGGCCACCCGCAACGTGAACCGGTTTCTCGTTGGCAGCGCCTACATGAGGCAAGAGCTGGTAATCAACGGCATCGACACCGAGCGAGTGAGCGTGGTCCATCCCGTACCGGCGTCGCTTCGCATTCCGGGATTTCACGGGTTGAACGCGTCGCCGGAAATCCTGTTCGTAGGCCAGGTCATCCGGGGCAAGGGCGTCGACCTGCTGCTGCGCGCCTTGTCGCGGCTGGAAGGCAATTGGCGCGCACGTATCGTCGGTGAGGGCAATCATTTGCCGGCCTGCCGCGATCTGGCGGAAGAACTTGGAATTGCGGAGCAAGTGGCGTTCACCGGCTGGGTCGATCACGACCGGCTCGATGAATATTATGCCGCCGCCCGCTTGCTGGTGGTTCCCTCGCGGTGGCCGGAGCCCTTCGGCATGGTGGGGATCGAAGCCATGGCGCGCGGACGCCCGGTCGTCGCCTTCGCCACCGGGGGAATCCCCGACTGGCTGGAAGACGGGCTGACCGGATTGCTCGTGCCTCCCGGGGACGTTGACGGGATGGCCGCTGCGATCCGCCCCCTGCTCGACAATCCGGACCTGGCGCATCGAATGGGGTTGGCGGCCGTACAGCACGTGAAGGAGCGATTCTCACACTACGCCTACCTGGGTCAGGTCATGCAACAAATGGAACACATCGCATGAAGATCGGGATTTCTGCTTTCGCGGGCGACGCCGGGAAATCCGGCATCAGCCAGTACATGATCAACCTGTTTGCGCGGCTGCCCGAGCTCTCGGAAGACGACCGCTATGTGCTGTTCATGAGCCGCTCGGACCAGGCGCATTTCGACGTGGGTCATCCCCGCGTGACGATCGTCACGTATCCCGACTGGGTCGGGCACCCGATCGTAAACATTTTGTGGCATCTGCTGTGGCTCCCCATCGCGCTGACCATCCACGGCTGCGATGGCGTGTTCCTCCCGGCCGCCAACCGCCGGCTGGGCTGGTGGTACGGCCGCCCGAGCGTCGGCACCGTACACGACTTGTCGCAGTTGCACGTGGCGGGTAAGTACGATGCCTTCCGGATGCTCTACATCAAGCGCGTGCTGCCTCGGTTGATGAAACGGCTCACGCATATCGTCTCCGTGAGCGAGGCAACGCGCCGGGATCTCGAGACGCATGTCGGCATCGATCCGGGAATGATCGACGTCGTCTACAACGGCGCGGACCTGGAGCGTTACCGGCCGACGGACCGAGGGGAAGCGGCGCGTGAGGTCGGGCAGGCGCTGGGAATCGAGGGGCCGTACATCCTGTACACGGCCCGCCTGGAACATCCGGGAAAGAACCACGTCCGGCTGCTTCGGGCCTTTGCCGAATTGAAAGCCGAGCACGGACTGCCGCACCGGCTGGTGCTGGCCGGCAGCCCCTGGTACGGCGCCGAAGCCGTATACGCGTCTGTCCGCGATCTGGGTATCGAACAATACGTGTGTTTTCCGGGCTTCGTTCCCAACGAGAATCTCCCGGCGCTGTACGCCGCCGCCGACCTGTTCGTGTTCCCCTCGTTGTTCGAGGGATTCGGCATCCCGCTGCTGGAATCCATGGCGTCCGGCACCCCGCTCTGCGCTTCGAACGTCGCAAGTATCCCGGAAGTCGTGCGCGATGCAGGCCTGTTGTTCGATCCGGCCAGCGTGGCGCAGATGAAAGAATCCATGCGGCGGCTACTCCAGGACGACCGACTGCGGGCGGAAATGGTCCGCCGCGGCTTACAGCAGGCCCGCCTGTTCAGCTGGGAAGACTCGGCCCGGCAGGTGCTTAGCCTCATCCATGCCGTGGTCGCCTTACAGGGCGAGGCGGGTGCACGGCAGGAGGCCACGCGGTCATGAGCGTCGAAGCGTTGAAAGCCCGCCCGCCAGAACTTGCCACGGTCGACCGGCCGATTGTCGGTCCCCGTTCCGAACCGCCGTTCGACAACACGCGGGACTGCCGTTTCTACTACGGCTCCGGCACGCACGAGCAGGCGCTTTCAGGGCTGCTCGAACTGCTTGAGGACGGTAACCAGAGCTTTGGCGTGATGTGCGGTGAGCCGGGCCTGGGCAAGACCCTGTTACGGACCATGTTGCACCGGCGGCTCGATCCCGCGCATTTCGTTCGCGTCAGCATCGAAACGTCGCTGCTCGACTTCGATGGCCTCCTGCTGGAAATTATCAGTCAGGTGAGCGGGGAACGAGTGCAGGCGCCTGACCTGCCCGACCGTTACAGCCGCCTGGGACGGTTCAAGACCCTGCTGTCCGAACGCATCGTTCAGACCGGGCGCCACCTGGCCATTCTCGTGGACGAGGCGCAGGGGCTCGACCGTTCCTCGCTGGAAGGCCTGCGCAATCTGTCCAACGTCAGCGCGGAGCGGCGTAACCTGATTTCGGTGATACTGATCGGCGGCAACACCTTGCGCCAGCCACTCCGTGCCATGCCGGAACTGACACAGCGGATCGGCTTCGATTGCAACTTGGCCGCGCTATCCGAATCAGAGACGCGCGCCTACGTGTTACACCGACTCTCGGTCGCCGAAAACACCCGGGCGATCGACCTGGACGATGCATCCTGGGTTCAGTTACATCAGGCCAGTCGCGGTGTGCCGCGCGAGATTAACCGAGTCATGAAGGCTGCGCTCAACGAGGCGCATTCGTGCGGCCGTCTGTTGGACGCAGCCTGCCTGGGCGGATACCTGGAGCGCGGCTCCGCTGGCTGCCTGCAGGCATACGAGGAGTTCGCCTGAAACCGGGCCGGCGCATGGAATTTCCCAATCACAACCAAAACGGCCACGACGACGACATGGAATGGCAGGTCGGTGATGGCCGCCCGGGAACCTCCAACCCGCACGGCGGCGCGCACGACGTGGTCGGGTATCCGACGTTTCCGGAGGAGGAATCGGAGGCGGCCACCGCGTTCGACCTCGATTGGCGCCGTTTCGTCATTGGCGCGTGGCAGCGACGCTACCTGGCCGTTGCCAGCGCCGCTGGAATCTTCTTGCTGATGCTCACACTGATTACGTACGGGATCAGCCGCCACTGGCAGTCCTCCGTAACCCTGATCAAGCGCTCCCACCAGGACCGGCTGAGCCTGGCCGAGCGGGATCCCTTCAAGGTCCAGGACTACAATCTCGCGACCCTGCTGGACACCCTGAAACTACCCAGTTCACTGGAAACAGTCCGTGAAAAAGCCGGGCTGAAGGTCAGTCTCACCTCGTTGGCCACGGCCATCGACGTTTCGCTGGGCCGCGACTCGAAGATCCTCAACCTCAAGCTGACGTGGAACGACCGCGAGAAATCGGCCGAACTGGCTAACTTAATGGCGGAAACGTTCATCGACCGCACGCGGAGACTCCTGAGCGATGACGCCCGCAATGCCTTCGACTACTACTCGGCCCAACTGGACGGGACACGGCGGGACGCGATCGCCGCCTCAACGGAGGTGGTAGCTTTCCAACAGGAAAACGGCATCTCCGACCTGGATGCCGAGACGAAAGTCCTGCTGGAAGAGATGTCGCGACTGCAGGCTGAACTCGCTTCCCGCCGCGCCGAGGCGGAAGCGCTGCAAGTGGCGCATGCCCGGCTCGCCGCGAACATTTCCGGTGAACCCGAGCAGGTCATTACCTACACGATTTATCGGAGCCCGCTGAAGAACCGGCTGTCCGAATACGAATGGGAGCTGCAGGAACTCAGGAGCAAGTACACCGATCAGAACCCCAAGGTCATCAAGGTCAATGAACGCATCGACGCGCTGAAGCGGATGATCGCGGCGAACAACGACGAGGCCGTGCCGGAAAATACCTACACCCGCAACACCAAGCGCGAAGAGATGGAACTCCGGCTTCAGGAACTGACCGACGAAATCCGGATGCGCGAAGCTCAAGCCGAAGCGCTGGAGCGGACGCTGGACGACATGGGCGGCAAGCTGGCAGCTCTGAGCAGCAAAGAAAAGGACTACCTGCTGCTGCAATCACGGCTCGATGGCATCCTGGCGCTGGAAAACGAACTGGGGAGGCGCGTCGAGGAGACGCGGCTGGTGATGCAACGAAACGACGCCAGCTTCGCCATCGTCGAGCGGGCCGTGGCGCCGACCAATCCGCTGCCATCGGGCAAAAAGCTGCTGGCGGCGGTGAGCCTGCTATTTTCGCTGGGCGGCAGCGTCAGCCTCGTCCTGCTACTGGAACTCCTCGACCCCAGGATTCGCAGCCTCAGGGATGTCCGTGACAT
>CALKKN010000043.1 GCA_937995275.1 uncultured Lysobacterales bacterium
GTGGAACTGGGGGGAGTGCGCATCGGCGCCATGGTCTGCGAGGATGCCTGGGAGCCCGGGCCCGCGCTGCAGGCCCGCGAGGCCGGCGCCGACCTGCTGCTGGTGGCCAATGCCTCGCCGTACCGCGACGACAAGTTGGCGGTCCGGAACGGGGCGCTGCGGGCCCGCCATCGGGAGAATGGCCTGCCGGTCGTCTACTGCAACCTGACCGGCGGCCAGGACGAACTGGTTTTCGACGGTCGCAGCATGCTGATGGACGCAGCCGGCCGCATCGGCCCGCCGGGCCCGTTGTGCGAGGAGGCTCTGCTGCTGGCGGATTTCGACCCCGCCGCGGACAGCCTGACCGCCCGCGACTGGCCGCCGCCGCCGGTGGAACCGCTGCCCGAGATCTACCGGGTACTGACCATCGGTTTGCGGGATTACGTGCGCAAGAACGGCTTCAGCGACGTGGTATTCGGCCTGTCCGGCGGCATCGACTCCAGCCTGCTGCTGGCGCTTGCGTGCGATGCCCTGGGGCCCGAACGGGTGCACACCGTAATGATGCCGTCGCGGCACACCTCCGGGCTGAGCATCGAACTGGCGCAGGAGCAGGCCGTGAACCTGGGAGTCGACCACCGGTGCATCTCGATCGAACCTGCCTATGAGGCGCTGCTGACCCTGCTCGGACCCTCCTTCGAAGGGCGCCCGGCCGACGTAACCGAGGAAAACATGCAGGCGCGCGTACGCGGCAATATCGTCATGGCCCTGTCCAACAAGTTTGGCTGGCTGCCGCTGGCGACCAGCAACAAGAGCGAGGCGGCCGTCGGCTACTGCACCATTTACGGAGACATGTGCGGGGGATTCGCCCCGTTGCTGGACTGCAGCAAGATGAGGGTGTATGCACTGGCGGAATATCGTAACAGCGTGTCGACGGCGATCCCGGAGGCAGTCATTGCCCGGCCGCCTTCCGCCGAACTGCGTCCGGACCAGGCCGACCAGGATTCACTGCCCCCCTACGAACTGCTCGACCAGGTGCTCGAGCGTTACGTCGAGCAGGATTGGTCGGTGGCGCGGATCATCGCTGACGGATTCGACGCGGAAACGGTGCACCGGGTGGCGCGGCTGGTATTGCTGAACGAGTACAAGCGCCGCCAGGCGCCGCCCTGTATTCGGATCACGCACCGCGCTTTCGGCCGCGACCGCCGCTACCCCATCACGTCAGGCTGGCGCGACGCGTAACCCCGCAGTAACCGGAAATCCGATGTAGGAGCGGCTTTAGCCGCTCCTACAGATTTCTGTGATGCGAAACTCTTCAGTCGAAGGGCCACAGCCGGTCGGCCCAGCTGCGCTTTTTCTTTCTGCCCTGAACGTAGTAGTTGTCCGGGAAATTGAGCTCCAGCACCACCATGGAACTGTCGGCCAGCACCGGCAGGTCCAACTCGGTGTATGCCTTGTGGAGCACGATCAGCGCTTCCGGGGTCATCGGCGTTTCCGGGTAGACCTCCAGCGCGTAACGCGCGCGGTTCGCGGCGGCGATATATGCCTTCCTGCCCAGGTAATACTCCGCGACGATCATTTCATAGGCGGCCAGGCTGTTGCGCAGGAACACCATTCGTTGCCGCGCATCGGGCACATAACGACTGTCCGGAAAGCGCCGCATGAGCTCGTTGAAGTCCAGGAAGGCGTCCTGCAGCGTCGTCTGGTCGCGGTCCTGCACCCGGCCGGGCATAAGCTGTTCGAGGAACCCCACGTTCTGCTCGTAATTGACCAGGCCCTTGAGGTAGTAGGCGTAATCCACGTTGGGATGCGCCGGGTAGGTGCGGATGAAACGGTCCAGCAGCGACAACGCTTCCTCGCGCTGGCCCCGTTTGAAATAGCAGTATGCCAGGTCGAGCATGGACTGCTCGGTGTAGCGCCCGAACGGATAGCGCGTCTGCAGAGCCTTGTAGGATGCGATTGCCGACTCCCAGGAGCCTTTGTCCAGCGACCGCTTGCCGCGCTCGTAGAGTTGGTCCGCGCTGCTGTCGCGGTCCACGTCGCGGTCCTTGCGGCAGCCGCTGACACCCATCGTGGCGACCAGCACGATGCTGAGCAGCGCCAGTAGGCCGACCCGGGGCCAGCGGGCACCCTTGACGCGGCGCGAGCCGGAGCGGAAACGGTGAAGAGGTTGCATTGCCAAAATCGGGTAAACGCAGGAGTCGGAAGGAACAAAGCGGAATGATAACGGAATACGCCGGGCAAAAGAAGGGAAGCGGGGGACGCGAGCGGGCCTGGTGCCCTCTTGTGCGAGAATGACAACCGGATGAAGGTCAGGAGTCGGTTCGCGGTGATGGCGGACGAAGGGCATATCAGGCACAAGGCGACAATCCGGGCGGAGCAGGCGGGCATGCGCCTGGACCAGGCCGCCGCGGAGCTGTTCGGCGACTATTCCCGTGCCCGGCTGCAGAAGTGGATACGCAGCGGCGCGCTCCGGGTGGACGGCCAGATGCGGAAAACGACCCACCGGGTCAGTGGCGGTGAATCGCTGGCGCTCGAGGCCGAACCCCACATCCGCGAGGACGTGCAGCCCCAGGACATCGACCTCGATATCGTGTTCGTCGATGACGACATTGTCGTGCTGGACAAGCCTGCGGGCCTGGTGGTCCACCCCGCGGCCGGCAATCCGGACGGCACGCTGCAGAATGCCCTGTTGCACTACGACCCCCGTCTGGCGGCCCTGCCGCGCGCCGGAATCGTCCAGCGCCTCGACAAGGACACCAGCGGCATCATGGTCGTGGCCCACAGCGAACGCGCCCATGCGAGCCTGGTCAGGCAACTGCAGGCCCGTGAAATGAGCCGTGTTTACCGGGCTGTCGCCCTCGGTGAATTGACCTCCGGCGGCACGGTCGACGCGCCCATCGGCAGGCACCCCGCGGACCGCAAACGCATGGCTGTTGTGGCGTCGGGCCGGAGAGCCGTCAGCCACTTCCGGATTCTCGAGCGCTTTCCCGGTGTTTCCTACGTGGAGGTTTCGCTTGAAACCGGACGCACTCACCAGATACGGGTGCACATGGCCCACCTTGGCCATCCCCTCGTGGGCGACCCGGTCTACGGCCGCTCGACCCGCCGCCGGCGCGGCATGCCGGACGCGGTGTTCGAACTGCTGCGGCCGTTCCCGCGCCAGGCCCTTCACGCCGTGCGCATCGAGCTGGTGCATCCGGGCAGTGGTGAGACCGTCGCGTTTACCGCGCCCCTGGCGGCGGACTTCGAAAACCTGTTGGCGGCACTGCGGCAGGTCGCGTCGTGAACCGCGACTGGCTGCAGCCCGACTGGCCGGCGCCGGGCCGGGTCCGGGCGCTTTGCACCACGCGGTCCGGCGGGGTCAGCCCCGGCCCGTGGGCGAGCCTGAACCTTGGTGCACACTGCGGGGACGAACCGGCCAATGTGCGCCGGAATCGATCGCTGCTGAATCGGCACCTGCCCGCAAGGCCGCTGTGGCTGCGGCAGGTGCATGGTGTTGCCGTGGTCCGGCATGAGGGTGGCGCGCCGGAGCCGCCCGAAGCGGACGCGGCCGTGGCCTTCGAGGGGGGGCGGGTCTGTGCGGTGCTGACCGCTGATTGCCTGCCGGTGTTCCTGTGCGACTGCACCGGCAGCCGGGTCGCGGTGGTGCATGCCGGTTGGCGAGGGCTGGCGACCGGCGTGCTAGGGGCCGCCGTCGGGGCGCTGGGTGGCGCCCCGCGGGATTTGCTGGCCTGGCTGGGGCCGGCGATCGGCCCTGGCGCATACGAGGTGGGCAACGACGTCGTGACGGGATTCGCGGCGCAACCCGGCCCCGATCATTCGGCGGCCTTCGCACCCAGTGGCGACCGCTGGCTGCTCGATCTGTACGAGGCGGCCCGCCTGCAGCTGGCCCATGCAGGCGTCCGGTCGGTTTACGGGGGCGGGTTGTGCACCTACAGCGACCCCCAGCGCTTCTACTCCTACCGGCGGGACGGCGTGACCGGCAGGATGGCCAGTTTGATCTGGCTGGAGTGACGTTGCCTACTGCTGCAACTGCCTGAGTTTTTCGTCCTCGCCCAGCACTTGGTAGTAACTGGCCAGCGCCATAATCAGCTCGCGGTTCCCCGGGTGGGCTTCCAGCAGCGCTTCGAGCGCGGACACGGCCCCCTGCCGGTCACCGTTTTCCCAGCGCGCGACAGCGTGCACGTAACCGTAGCGGATATCGTTCGGCGCCAGCGTTGCCGCCTGCCCGAGGTAACCGACGGCCGCGCCGAGTTCGCCCTGCCGCACCAGCAGCAGGCCCATGGCGTGCTGCGGGGCAGGATCGCCGGGCGCGACTTTCATCGCCCGTTCCAGCAGCGGCCCGGCCTTGTTGTCCAGCCCATTGGCGCGGTACAGATCGGCCAGGTTCAGCATTGCGGGGACAAACGCCGGCGACAGCTCCAGCGCCTTGCGGTAGGCCCCCTCGGCGGCCACCGAATCGTCGTTTTCGGCGTGGAACAGGCCCAGGTTCATCTGTTCTTCGGGCAGGTCGGCATTCAGCCGCAGGGTCTGGAGGTACTCCGTCCGGAGCGCGGTCAAGGCTGCAGCGTCGGCAGCGGGCAGCACGTCCGGCCGCACGCCGGCAAGCTGGCGGGCAACCGCCGTCCGCACGGCTTTGCTGGGGTCGTTCACCAGGCCCCGGAGGATGCTGTGGCGGCGATCGGGCGGCAGCCAGTCCAGCGATTGTACGGCGGCGGCCCGGACCAGGCTGCTGTCCGACTGCAGCAGGCCGGCCACGGTCACCAGGGTTTCCTGCGCAGGGAATTCGCTGCTCGCCAGCGCCGCGCTGGCGCGTAGCATCGCGGGCTGGCCCTCGTCGCCCGCAAGGGCCAGCAGCGAAGGCAGCGCCGTTGTGTCACCCGACCAGGCGGCCGCCAGCACCGGTGCGTGCCCGGCCCTGATCCGGTCGCCGGCGCCCCAGCTTTCCAGCGTGTCCGCCGCCCAGTCGGCGTCCTTGTCCTGGTGGCACTGGGTGCAGGTGTTCGGGACCCCAAACCGTTGACTGAGACCGGGTTCCGGCACCCGGAAGCCGTGGCCGCGCCGGTCGTCGACCACCATGTAGGTACGGACCGGCATGTGGCAGTCGACACAGGCGGCGCCCTTGCCGCCGGCCTGGTGCCGGTGGTGTTTCGGCTGGTCGTAGACCTCGCTGACGTGGCAGCGGGTGCAGAGGGCATTGCCTTCGGCCAGCAGCCGGTTGCTGTGCGGTTCGTGGCAGTCCGTGCACACCACGCCCGCCGCGAACATTTTGCTTTGCAGGAACGAACCGTAGACGTAAACCTCGTCGAGAACCTGGCCGTCGGGGAAATACAAACCGGGTTCGACGAGGGCCAGTCGGTAAAGATCGTCGAACCGACCCCCGGCATGGTTTTCAGCCAGTTCGCTGCGGCGGGAGTGGCAGCCGGCACAGGTCTCGATCTGGGTCACCGGCCGGCGGCCATCCCGGCGGGTCCAGATCCGGGCCCCGGGCTCGGCGCCGGGTCCGAAGGCGCCCCGGTCGGCCAGGGACACCGCAAGGCCGCGGTCCGTGGACGAGCGGTCGCCATTCGCCCATGCCACGTGCTCCGAGGCAGGGCCGTGGCAGGCTTCGCAGGCGACGTTGATTTCTTCCCAGTGCGTCTGATAGCGATCCTTCGAGGGTGAGTAGTTCTTGTGCAAAGCGGTCGAGTGGCAGGCGGCGCAGCGGCCGTTCCAGTTCTGAAACGAACCGGTCCAGTGCACGAGGTCGTCGTGGCGGACGGGCCCCACGCCCCTTTCCTGGTCCTCCGGGTAGAGGTGGATCCAGCGTTGGCCGCCCTGGTCCCCGGGGCGGCTGTCCCACACGATGTTCAGGGCCTGGTAGCGGCCATCGGGAAACGGAACCAGGTATTGTTGCAACGGGTAGAAGCCGAACGTGTAGGCGATTTCGAACTCCTGCACCTCACCGTCCGCGCCGTCCGTCTCGACCAGGTAGTTGCCGTCACGGCGGAAGAAGCGGCTGGTGACCTCTCCGTACCGGAAGGTCGTATCGCCAAAATCCCCGAGCACGGTCTGCTCGGTGGCCGGCAGCATGGAGCGATAGTGATGCGACTCCCGCCAGGACTGCCAGGCCTCGTCGTGACAGGATTTGCAGGCGGCGCTGCCGACGTACCCGGGCCCGGCTGCAAACAGCGCAGAATGCAACAGGCAGGCCAGCACCAGGGCCAGTGACAGCCACCGGGTCATCGCGCGGCCTGTTGCCGGTCTGGCGTCGATGCTATCCAGCCCCCGCCTCGGCGAAGGCATTGCACAGGGCCTCGGTCTCGGCGGGCGTGGTGCAGTGGGAAAACACGAACCGGGCGAGATCGTCGCGCCCCGGCCAAGTGAGGAACTGGATGCCGGCCGCCTCCAGCCGCCGAAAACCTGCCGGCGACCAGCGGACGAAAACCTCGTTGGCCTCGACCGTGTACGTCAGGCTGGCCTCCGGGTGCCGATCCACGGCCTGCGCAAATCGGGTGGCCTGGGCGTTGGCGTGGCCGGCCATGTCCAGCCAGAGATCCTGCTCCAGGTAAGCCAGCAGCTGCGCGGATACGTAGCGCATTTTGCTCAGCAGGTGTCCGGATCGTTTGCGCAGGCGCTCGGCGGTGTCTGCGGCGACGCGGTCATCGAAAATCAGCAGGGCCTCCGCCGCCAGGCAGCCGTTCTTGCTGGCGCCGAAGGACAGCAACTGCACGCCAGCCCTCCAGGTGATATCGGCGGGGTGGCAGCCGAGGGCCGCCACGGCATTGCCGAAACGCGCGCCGTCCATGTGCCTGACCATGCCCGGTTCTTCCGCTGCCGCGGCGATCGCGGCGATTTCGTCGGGCCGGTAGACCGTGCCGGATTCCGTACTCTGGGTCAGGCTGACCGCGGCGGGCTGGTAGCTGTGGATGCCGTGGCCGGCCGTCGCCCGAACGGCGACGCCCAGGTCGTCCGCCGTGAACTTGCCGTCCGGCCCGTCGATCGGCACCAGGCGCAGCCCATTGCCGAAAAACTCCGGCGCGCCGCTCTCGTCGTTGAGGATGTGGGCGTTGCGATGGCAGAAGACGGACCCCCAGGGCGGCGTCACGGTTGCCAGGGCAATGCTGTTGGCGACCGTTCCGGTGCTGACCGGAAGCACCGTGGTGCGGGTTTCGAACAACGCCGAAAACGCCGAGTCGAGCCGCTCGGACCATTGGTCCTCCGCGTACGCCCAGGCGCAGCCTTCGTTGGCCCTCTGCAGGGCCGCCATGATGGCCGGAGCCGCGGGCGATTCGTTGTCGCTTCTGAAGTTCAGTTCCATGGCGCAGATTATAGAGGGCGGCGGAGGGCGCGTCTCGCTTCCCCGTCGCATCCTGTATGCAGGATAATGGCGGGCCGTGAATCTGCATGCCGCCATTCGTGAAGCCCGGGCGGACCTGGACGCCATCGCGGCCGCCGACGCCGCTTGGTGCCGCCAGCGGCTGGGTTTGGTCCAGCGGCGCGCCGCCCGGGGCCAGCCTGTCGATCGCCTGCTGAAACAGGTTCAGGACCGTATTGAAAAGTCGCGGTCCCGGGTCGCCCGGCGCGCCGCGGCGGCGCCGCGTCCGACATTCGACCCGGCGCTGCCGATCACGGCCCACGGCGAGGAGATCGTCGATGCGATCGGGCGGCACCAGGTGGTCGTGGTCGCGGGCGAGACCGGCTCCGGCAAGACCACGCAGCTGCCCAAGCTCTGCCTGCAGGCCGGGCGCGGCGCCCGCGGGCTGATTGCCTGCACGCAACCGCGGCGCATCGCGGCCCGTGCCATGGCCGAGCGCGTTGCCGAGGAACTGGGCACCGAGCTGGGCACCGCGGTCGGTTACCAGGTGCGCTTTCGCGACCGCAGCAGCCCGGACGGCTGCGTCAAGTTCATGACCGACGGCATCCTGCTGGCGGAGACAGCGCATGATCGGTACCTCAATGCATACGACACGATCATCATCGACGAGGCGCACGAGCGCAGCCTCAACATCGACTTCCTGCTCGGGTACCTCAAACAGCTGCTGCCGAAACGGCGGGACCTGAAGCTGATTGTCACGTCGGCGACGATCGACACGGAAAAATTCTCGCGGCATTTCGACGACGCGCCCGTGATCGAGGTGTCCGGCCGCGGTTACCCGGTGGACATCGTGTACCAGCCGCTGGCCGGCGGCACGGAGGACGGCGGGCGCGACGACCGTGACCTGTACCTCGGCATCGCCGATGCCGTGCGGCGGCTGGACCGCGTCGATCCCGCGGGCGACATCCTGGTATTTCTGTCCGGGGAGCGCGAGATCCGGGAAGCGGGCGATTTCCTGCGCCGCAACCTGGCGGGGCGCGCGGTGGCCCGTACCGAGATCCTGCCGTTGTTCGCGCGCCTGTCGTCGGCCGAGCAGCGGCGCGTGTTCCACCCCGGCCCGCAGCGTCGCATCATCCTGGCCACCAACGTGGCCGAAACCTCGCTCACGGTCCCGCGGATACGGTTTGTCATCGATTCGGGCCTGGCCCGGATCAGCCGCTACGGCCATACCAGCCGCATTCAGCGTCTGCCGATCGAGCCGGTTTCCCAGGCCAGCGCCAACCAGCGCACAGGCCGCTGCGGGCGGCTGGGCCCGGGCACCTGCGTGCGGCTGTACAGCGCCGAGGACTATGCCGGACGCCCGGAGTATACGGAACCCGAGATCCTGCGCACCTCGCTGGCTTCCGTGATCCTGCGGATGCTGACCATGGGGCTGGGCGCGGTCGAGGAGTTCCCGTTCGTCGACCGGCCCGCGCCCCGCATGATCAAGGACGCCTACCACCTGCTGTTCGAGCTGGGTGCGATTGACGGCGCGCGCGGGCCCACGGCGCTGGGGCGCCGCCTGGCCCGCTGGCCGATGGACGTCCGCCTGGCCCGCATGGTCGAGGAGGGTGCGCGGCAGGGCTGCCTGGAAGACCTGCTGGTGCTCGCCGCGGCGCTCAGCATCCAGGATCCGCGTGAGCGCCCGCTGGACGCGCAGTCCGCCGCGGACGAGGCGCACGGGCGGTTCGCTGACCCGAAATCCGATTTCGCGGGGCTGCTCCGCCTCTGGCAGTACCTGAGGAAGCAGCGCAGGTCGGTCTCGGGCAACCAGTTCCGCAAGCTGTGCCGCCGAGAGTTCCTGAACTGGCAGCGTGTGCTGGAATGGTTCGACCTGTATCAACAGCTCCGCGACCAGGCGCGCGAGGGCCGGCTGCGGTTGACCGGCCGGCACGGCGACTACGACCAGGTGCACAGGAGCCTGCTGGCGGGTCTGCTGAGCCATGTCGGCCGCAAG
This sequence comes from uncultured Lysobacterales bacterium, assembly GCA_937995275.1. GTDB lineage: Bacteria > Pseudomonadota > Gammaproteobacteria > Xanthomonadales > SZUA-36 > CALKKN01. Next base: position 9,273 of record CALKKN010000043.1, read on the forward strand.
CATCCCGAGGACCGCGGCTATACGGGCATGCGGGCGCGCAATTTCCTGATCTTTCCGGGGTCGGGGCTGTTCGGCAGCGCGCCGCAGTGGCTGATGAGCGCCGAGATCGTCGAGACCAGCCGCACCTATGCGCGCACCAACGCGGTGATCCAGCCCGGGTGGCTGGAGCAGCTCGGCGCGCACCTGGTCAAGCGGCGGATTTTCGACCCGCACTGGTCGCGCCGCCGCGGGGCCGTCATGGCCTGGGAGCAGGTCGCTCTTTACGGCCTGGTCGTCGTGGAAAAACGAAGGGTCGCGTTCGCGCGCCACGACCCGGGGGAGGCGCGGCGCATCTTCATCCTGGAGGCACTGGTGCGCGGCGATCTGGATACGCGTGCGGCGTTTCGCGAGCACAATGCCCGGGTCCGCGCCGAAGTGGAGGCGCTCGAACACAAGCGCCGCCGGCACGACGTGCTGGCCGACGAGCACGCCCAGTTCGAATTCTTCGACGCCCGGGTGCCCGCGGAGGCCAACAGCGCGCGCACGTTCGAAGAATGGTTGGCCGGCCTCGGCGAAGAGGGGCGCGAACTCCTTTACCTCGGCCATGACGTCCTGATGCGGGAAGGTGCGGGCCAGGCGCCGGAGGAACTGTTCCCGGATCGCCTGGACGTCGCCGGCGGAGCGCTGCCGCTGGACTACCGTTTCGAGCCCGGGCACCCCGACGACGGCGTGGCGGTAACCGTGCCGCTGGAGCTGCTCAACACACTGGATGCCGGCCGGCTCCAGTGGCTGGTGCCGGGCCTGCTGCGCGACAAGCTGGAGGCGCTGATTCGCGCTTTGCCGAAACCGCTGCGCCGGGCGCTGACGCCGGTGCCGGCGTTCGCCGATGCGCTGCTCGAATCGCTGCAGGGGCGTCGCGGGGAGCCGTTGCTCGCGGCCTGCGCGGACGAGTTGCGGCGCCTCAGCGGCCTCGATGTCACGGCAGGGGACCTCGACGAGGATGCCATCCCGGCCCATCTGCGCTTCCTGATCCGCGTCATCGATCAGGACGGCAGGATGCTGGACAGCGGCCGGGAGCTCCAGGCGCTCCAGGATCGCCTGGGTCAGAAGGCCCAGCGCCGGTTCATGGACCGCGAGGGTGCGCAGTACAATCGCGACGGCGAAACGGAGTGGGTGTTCGGAACGCTGCCCCAGCAGGTGACGACCGCATCCGGCGCCCGCGCGTTTCCCGCCCTGCTCGACCAGGAGGAGGCCGTGGGCCTACGGCTGTTCGACACCTGGGAAGAGGCCGTGCTGTCGCATGCGGGCGGCGTGCTGCGGCTGCTGGCGCTGGACCTGGAGGACAAGGCGAAATACCTGCGCAACCACCATGGCCTGGAGCGTGACACACTGCTGGCCTGGAGCCTGGCCGGCAGCGCCGCGGAGCTGATCGCCGACCTGTTCTGGCGCAGCCTACTGGACACCGTCGAGGAGTGCCGACAAGGAACCATTCAGGATTTGCGCAGCCCGGACACCTTCGCCGAACTGCGCGACCGCGTGCGCAGCCGCATCGGCCGGACCGCGGTGGCGCGGGCCACCGAGCTGAATGCCTGGCTGCCCGTTCATGCGCGCATTGCGAAGCTCGTCGCAGGCTCCCTCCGGAGGCGGCGGTCGGAGGCCCACGCTGATCTCGAATCCCAGCTCGGCGACCTCGTGTATCCCGGGTTCCTGGCGGAACTGGAATACGGGCGCTTGGCGCATTACCCGCGATACCTGCAGGCGATCGAGGAGCGCCTGGTCCAGGCGGAGCAAAATCCCCTGCGGGACACCGAACGCCAGCGACAGATCGAACCCTTGTGGCGTCTGTATGTCGAAGCCCTGGAAGCCGGCTGCGTTTACGACGAAGCGTTGGACGCCTATCGCTGGTTATTGCACGAGTACCGGGTCTCCCTGTTTGCGCAGCGCTTGGGTACGGCGGAAAAGGTTTCGCCCAAGCGGTTGGACGAAGCGTGGCAGGCAACCGGACTTGCTAAACTGGGCAGGCCATGAACACAGTGACTCGCGAAGCCCTCGAATCTGCCGTGTCGGCAGGTACGGGCCATCACGACCGGCGCGACCTGGAGCGCTGGGTGGCAGGGTATTGCCTGACCGCCGGATCGAAAGGCGAAGTCTGCAGCGACCTGCTGACGCAATTGTTCGAACAGGGAGTTCTCGATCGCGCCACCATGGACGAGATGGTGGAGCTGCTCGAGATTCTGGAGGGGCTGTCGGCGGACCCGATCACCATCAGCTGCGCGATTGCGCACGTGGCGGCGCAGGGGAACCAGGACATCTCGGCGATCGTCGCGGGGTTGCCATCGGAGGTGCGGCGGCAGCTGGATGAGCTGGGCAAGCTGAAACACTTCGAGTCCGGCAGCCCGCTCGGCACGACCGAACGCAGTGCCGAGGGGCTGCGGCGCCTGTTGCTCGCCCTCGTCAAGGACGTTCGGGTGGTGCTGGTCGACCTGGCCTGGCAGCTGGTGCTGATGCGCCGCCTGGAGCAGAGCAACCCCGACGCCGAATCGCTGGCGCGGGAGACCATGCTGATCCATGCGCCGCTCGCCAACCGCCTGGGCATCTGGCAACTGAAGTGGGAGCTGGAAGACCTGGGCTTTCGCCATCTCGATCCCGTGCAGTACCGCAAAATCGCCGACCTGGTGGTGGAGCACAGGACCGAGCGCGAGCGGTTCATCTCGACCTTCATGGAGAAGCTCTCGGCCGCGCTCGCGGAAGCGGGAATCCGCGCCGAGGTAAAAGGCCGGCCCAAGCACATCTTCAGCATCTGGAAGAAGATGCAGCGCAAGGGTCTGGACTTCCACCAGCTGTTCGACGTGCGGGCCGTGCGCGTGCTGGTCGACGATCTGCCGTCCTGCTACAGCGCCCTGGGGCTCGTGCACACGCTGTGGCAGCCGATCCCCGGGGAATTCGACGACTACATCACCACGCCGAAGGGCAACAACTACCAGTCCTTGCACACCGCGGTCGCCAACCGTGACGGCAAGGCGGTGGAAATCCAGATTCGCACGCACGAAATGCACGAACACGCCGAACTTGGCGTGGCCGCGCACTGGCGCTACAAGGAGGGCGGGCCGACCGACCCCGGCTTCGATGCCAAGATCGCCATCATGCGGCAACTGCTCGACTCCTCGGACGACGAGCTCGACGACCAGAGCCTGCTGGACAGTTTCCGTTCGGTTACGTCGGAAGACCGGGTGTACGTGCTGACGCCGCGGGGGCAGGTCGTCGACCTGTCGGCCGGGTCGACCGTGCTGGATTTCGCCTACCAGGTGCATACCGAGGTGGGCCACCGTTGCCGCGGCGCCAAGGTCAACGGCCGGATCGTTCCGTTGACGCACACGGTCTCCACGGGCGACCGGGTCGAGATCCTGACCGCCAAACAGCCCAACCCGAGCCGCGACTGGCTCAACCCCAAGCTGGGCTACATCAACGGCGCCCGCGCCCGGTCGAAGGTCAGGCAGTGGTTCAAGCGCGAGAGCCGCGACGACAACCTGCGCGCCGGGAAGGAGGCCCTGGAAGCCGAGGCGCGGCGCATGAGCACCGAGCTGTCCGGGATGGAGCCGGTGCTCAAACGGCTCAAGATCAATTCCCTGGACGACCTGTACGTCGCAATCGGCAATGGCGACCTGACGACCGGGCAGGTCTTCAACGCGATGGAGCGGGCCCGGGCCGCGCAAGCCGCGCCGCAGGCCGAGGACCTGGTGTCCCGGACGCCGCAGCGCCAGCGGGCGGCCGAGGCGGCGGCCACGGACGACATTGTCATCGAAGGGGTCGGCAATCTGATGACGACCATGGCCAGGTGCTGCCACCCGGTGCCGGGCGACCCGGTGGTGGGTTACGTGACCCGCGGCCGCGGGGTCACCATCCACCGGGAGGATTGCCGCCAGGTCGTACACTGGCAGGCGGAAAACAGCCCACGGCTGCTGCAGGTGCGCTGGGGCGCAAAGCCGGCCACCAGCTACGGCGTGCACCTGATGATCCGGGCCTTCGACCGTCGCGACCTGATTCGCGACATCTCGACCGTGCTGTCCACTTCGGATGTCCAGGTTACCGACATCAGCAGCAAGCTGGACGAGACGCTCGACGAGGTCGCTATCCGGCTGAAAGTACGTGTTCGCGACTACGAGCAGCTGAGCGAACTGCTCAGCCGGCTGGGCAGCGTGCACAACGTCATCGAGGCCAGGCGGCTGCGGGCGGCGGGCTAGCTCCCCGAGGCCGCAGCTTCTTCATTGCCTGTGATTTGGCCGCGACCGAGGTTGGTCGCTTCGAACCCGGCCACTACCGGGCAGGTCCTTCCAGAACACGCTCAAGACATCCCTGTGCGCTTGTCGACTGTTCCCGACAGCTCGACAGTTCTGCAAGGACCTGCCCGGCAGTGGCCTTGATCGGGCGGTCAAGATGTTGCGATCTGCTCTGGAGGGAGGTAGCGGGCTACT